>NZ_JAJQRC010000030.1:0-36271 GCF_046533115.1 Treponema sp. TIM-1 | reverse complement strand
AGAATAAAATGCGATGCATTTTATTCTAATTGCTTACGCAATAACGAAATAACTTGCCCTTTTGGGCAAGTTATTTTTGAACAGTTCCTTAGTATTCCATTAACCCACGTTACCCTATTGAAACCGTCCCGGTTGGTTAATTACCGCCCAGGATTTGATTCGCCCGGGTTATAAAGCGGGTGACCCCGTCCGCGGAAGAAACGCTCTTGTTGAGCACCTGTACGGTGGTGTCCCTGAACAGGGCGAGAATTTCACCGGCAGCGGCAGGATCCGGGGGATCGATGACGCTGGAATTGGCCGCCGCCAGGGTAACAAAGGCGAAGATCTTTTGGTTTATGGGGTCAACCTTGCCGGCAAGATACTCCCGTACATCTTCGGGAACCGGCACTCCCCGTTCCGCCATGAGGATGTCATTGGCGCCCTTGTCGTTCAGGAAGAAGTTGAAGACCTTGGCCGCCAGATCCGGGTTTTCGGCATTGGCGGTGATGCTAAAGAACATCGAAGGCTTGAGGAAGGTCCCGACCCGAACCGCGTTAGGAATTGACGGGAAAAGGGCCAATTCTATGGGCCGGTTGGCGCCGTTAGCGGTAGCCACGAACTGGTTGCTCCAGATGAATTGACACCAGGATTGGCCTTTGGAGAAGGGGTCTTCCTCTACGCTTACGGTGATAAAAGACTGATCCGCGGGAACCAGGGCGCCCGCGTCCAGGAGGCGGAGCTGCAGATCCCAGAATTCCTTGAGCATGGCGCCGTCGGTGAAACCCAGGCTCTTGCCGTCGGCGGAAAAGAAGGACTTCCCGGTCTGACGGATAAAGTTGTCGAAACTCACCTTGGGATCGGTGGTGGAGAAGGGCAGGGTTTTGATCCCTGTTTTCTGGTAAACCGTCAGGGCGATATTTTCAAACTCTTTCAGGGTCCATTTGGAGCTGTCAAAGCTGACCCCGGCTTTGGCGAGAACCGCCGGATCATAGGCAATGCCAAAGGCGTTGGTTCCCAGGCTTATGGCATAGAGTTTGCCGTTGAGTTTCCCCGCGGCCAGGACTGATTCGGGGATCCGGGAAACATTGATGGTGCCGTTCTGGGTATAGGGGGTCAGGTCTTTAAGCTGATTTCTCCCCGCCCATTGCAGGATATATCCGTAATCCTGCTGAATGAGATCCGGCAGGTTTCCGGCAGCGGCCTGGGTGTTGAGTTTGTCCCAGTACCCTGCCCAGCCGGTGGTTTCAGTCTCGATGGTGACTCCGGGATTCTGGTTCTGGTACAGTTCCACGGTCTTGAGCGTCCGCTCGTCCCGAACCGTGTTTCCCCACCAGGCGAGGCGCAGGTAATTGTTTGCAGCCCCGCTGCCGCCTTCCTTTCCGCCGGTGCCAAAGGCCAATGCCGGCAAAAGCAATGCCGCCAGGATTAAACCAATCTTTTTCATATTTCCTCCTGTTTTTACCGCTTCCGCGGTTATTAAAATAAGCAGAGCCTGTTTCAAACAATGGTATTTTGAGACAGCCTCAGCATATAGTATACAAAAAATAATATTTGTATACATAGTATAAAGTTGAATACATTATAGAACTGTTTATCCAACCTGTCAACATAAAATTCAAAAAACGCTTTACATTTTTTTAAAAGTCTTTTATACTGATCCCATGATACGGCTAGGCTTTAGAGCCCATGATTACGGCTGCCTCCCCCCGGCGGAACTCGCCAAAACCATTGCCGCTTATGGGGTGGAATCCGTACAGCTTGCCCTGTCAAAGGTCTTTCCCTGCCCGCCGCCCGCGGGGGCGCTCAGCCCCGGTTATGCCCGGAGCGTGGGGAAAACCTTTGCGGAAAAGGGTATCGCCATTGCCGTTCTTGGCTGTTATATCAATCCGGTACACCCTGACCGGGACGAACGGGAACGGAGCCTCAGGCGGTTTGAAGAACACCTTCGCTTCTGCCGGGATTTCGGTTGTTCCCTGGTGGGCACTGAAACCGGCTCCTGTAATCCCGACTGTTCCTGGCATCCGGATACAAAAAAACGGGAAACCTTCGATCTGCTCTGTTCTTCCGTGGAGCGGCTCCTCAAAACCGCTGAAAAGTGCGGTTCCATAGTAGGAATCGAGGGGGTTGCGGACTGCCACACCCTTTCTTCAATCGAATTAATGCAGGAACTCATTGAGCGTTTCCCGTCGCCCGCCCTGGGCGTTATTTACGATCCCGTGAACCTCATCCCCAATAACGGCCTTGCCCGCACTCAGGAAGAATTTTTCAGGGAAGCCCTGGATGTCCTGGGGAGCAGGATCATGGCGGTACACCTCAAGGATTTCAGGATGGAGGGGGGCAGGAAGATCGGGGACCTTCCTGCGGGGGCCGGGGAACTGGACTGGCCCTGCCTCTTACAGCTCCTCATGGAGAAAAAGCCCGGGGTTGATCTGCTCCTTGAAAACAGCGGCCCCCTGACGGGCCGGGGCTGCGCCGCCTTCCTCCGGGAAACCGCGGCGAAAATCATTAGCAAAAAATCAGAGGAGCTATAGATTGTATACACATATTGAATTTGTACACATTCGTTTTTTGAGGAAGCCATGGCCGATGTAGTAACGATAGTCCCGCAGCAGCAGGACAATGTAAAAAATATTTACACCATTCTCAAAAGAGATATCCTTAACCTGACTATTCCCCCGGGGGCGGTGATATCGGAGGGCGAAATCTGCAGCCGCTTTTCCGTTTCCCGCACGCCGGTACGCAGCGTCTTTCAGCGGCTTTCCGATATAGGGCTCATAGAAATAGTCCCCTACAAGGAAACCAGGGTCAGGCTTATAAACCTTCATCAGATAAAACAAATGATCTACATGCGGATCGCCATAGAGTCAAAGGTGGTCCGGGATTTTATTGACCTGAACGACAGCCTGTTGATGGAAAAACTGCGTTATTTTCTGCGCAAGCAGATCGTGCTCCTGGACACTGATTTTACTCCCCAGGATTTTTACAACGAAGATTCGGCTTTTCACCGGATATGGTTCAGCGCCATGGACATGGATTTTCTTTGGCGGAAGATCCAGCATGCCCAGGTGCATTACACCCGTTTCAGGATGCTGGACATTGTGGGGGTGCAGAATTTCAGGGCCATTGTAAAGGAACACGAAAAAATTTTTTCAATTATTGAGCATAAAAAAAAGGATGAAGTGGAACCTTTTTTCACCAAACACTTCAACGGTGGTATACGGCGGCTTGGCAAGCGGATCTATACCGAATATGCAGGTTACTTTGAAAAGGACGCCTGAACAGCCGGGCGGCCGGCAAAAAAGGAGGTACGTATGAATTTAGAAAAACGATACGCCGAGCACCCTGAGGATGTAAAACACTACGATACCGCGGCGCTGCGCTCCCATTTTCTCTTCGACAAGGTTTTTATTCCCGATGAGATAAGCCTGTGTTATACCCATACCGACCGGGTGGTCTTTGGCGGGGCGGCGCCGGTAAAAAAGGAACTTGCCCTTGCGGGGGGCAAGGATTTCGGCAGCGATGTTTTCCTGGATCGCCGGGAGATCGGCATTATCTGTATCGCCGGCACGGGCAGGGTACAGGCCGGGGGTCAGGACTATGACATGAAAAAAGGCGACGGCCTTTACATCGGCAAAGGGGTACAGGAGGTACGGTTTGCTTCCCGGGACCCGGCGGACCCGCCGAAATTCTACCTGGCCAGCGCCCCTGCCCATACGGCCTATCCCACGGTGTTTATCCCCATTGAAAAGGCGAATCCCCGGAAGCTCGGCGACCAGGCCAATGTGAATGTCCGTACCATCTACCAGTATGTGCATCCCGCGGTTTGTCAGAGCTGCCAGTTGGTGATGGGAATGACCGTTCTGGAGAAGGGTTCGGTGTGGAATACCATGCCCTGTCATACCCATGAACGGCGTATGGAAGTTTATTTTTACTTTGACCTCGATCCCGGCGCCGTGGTCTTCCACATGCACGGGGAGCCGAAGGAAACCCGGCATCTGGTGCTGCGAAACGAGGATGCGGTTATCTCCCCCTCCTGGTCGATTCATGCGGGAGCGGGCACCGCTTCTTACACCTTTATCTGGGCAATGGCCGGGGAAAATCAGACCTTCGACGATATGGATGTGGTACCGGCTCCGGACCTGCGATAGGAGGGAGTTATGATCTATACTATGGCGAAACGGCGCCTCCACGAAGACCTGGCGGGCTACGCCTTCATCAGCCCCTGGCTTGCGGGCTTTTTCGCCTTCGCCATATTTCCCATATTCATTTCCCTTTATTATTCGTTTACCGATTACGACATCCTGGCGACACCGATCTTTTCGGGATTAAAAAATTTCAGGCGTATGCTGGGGGATGAACTTTTCTGGAAGTCCCTGGGGGTTACCTTCTATTACGCCTTTGTTTCGGTTCCCCTGCGGCTCATCTTTGCCTTTTTTGTGGCCCTTACCTTCCGCCGGGCCTCCCGCATGATCCGGCTCTATCAGGCGGTGTACTACCTTCCCTCCATTGTCGGGGGGAGTATTGCCATTGCGGTGATGTGGCGCAGGCTTTTTATGTCCGACGGCGCCCTCAACGCCGGCCTGACCCTTATCGGCATTAAGTCCACCGTCAGTTGGATAGGCCGGCCCGATACGGCCATCTGGACCCTCATCATCCTTGCGGTGTGGCAATTCGGTTCTTCCATGCTGATCTTTCTCGCGGGTCTGCGGCAGATCCCCATCACCTATTACGAAGCCGCCTCCATTGACGGGGCCGGACCCTTCAGAAAATTCCTCAACATTACCCTGCCCCAGATGACTTCGGTGATCTTCTTCAATTTGATTATGCAGCTTATCAACGGTTTTACGGTGTTTACCCAGGCCTTTGTGGTATCCGGCGGCTCCGGGGACCCCCAGTATGCGACCCTGGTGTACGCCCTGTACCTTTACCAGCGGGCGTTCAAATATTTTGACATGGGATACGCCTCGGCTATGGCCTGGGTGCTGGTTTTGATCATCGCCCTTTTTACGGGGATCATCTTCAAAACATCCAGCAAATGGGTGTTTTACGAATCATAGGGGGTGAAAGATGACCAAGATGCAAACAAGAAAACTACATCTGCTGTTGAATGACGCCGCTTTTCACTGCGGCGTAATCATCCTGGGTTTTTTTATGCTCTACCCCATATTGTGGATGATCGCAAACTCCTTTAAGGAAACCCGGGAGATCTTTAATACGGTTTCGCTTATTCCCAAAGATTTCAGGCTTGATAATTACCTGCGGGGCTGGAAGTACAACAACGCTACCACCTTTGCCACGTTTTTCGGCAATTCTTTTTTTTACACGATCCTTTCAACCCTGGGGGCGGTATTATCTTCGGCCCTGGTGGCCTACGGGTTCGCCCGGATCCATTTCAGGGGGAACGGGTTCTGGTATAGCTGCATGTTCCTTACCCTCATGCTGCCCTACCAGGTAGTGATGGTGCCCCAGTTTATCATCTTTCAGAAGATAGGCTGGGTAAACACCTTCCTGCCCCTTATCGTACCCCAGTTTTGCGGCCAGGCCTTTTTCATCTTTCTGATGGTCCAGTTTATCAAGGGCATCCCCTCGGAGCTTGACCAGTCGGCCATGATAGACGGCTGCAATAAATTCACGGTTTTCGCGCGGATCCTCTTTCCCCTGATAAAACCGGCGGTCATTACCTCCACGATTTTCAGCTTTTACTGGCGCTGGGATGACTTTCTGGGGCCCCTCCTGTATTTGAACCGGCCCCGCAGTTTTACGGTTTCCCTGGCCCTGCGGATGTTCAGCGATCCCATGACTTCCACCGATTGGGGCGCCATCTTTGCCATGGGGACCCTTTCGCTGATCCCGGTTTTTGCCGTATTTATTGTCTTTCAAAAGTACATTGTACAGGGACTTGTTACGTCGGGTCTTAAGGGTTGAAGCATGGGCTATTATTTTGATGAGGCCGAATCGGCCGGCAGGCGCGGCCACGGGGACATCGAAAAAACCTTGACGGTTATTGCCGGCCGTTATATGGCCGCCAATCCGCCCTATCCCTATACGGCCCGGCCCTTTACCACCCGGGGCTTGCGCCGGAACCGGGATTCCCGTTACGAAGCTGATTTTTCCTCGATCTTTCCCGATGCGCCCCCGGGCTCCTTGGTGTATGTTTGGGGGAAGTACCTGGCGGAAACCGAGGGGACCCTTCTGTTTACCCTGATACCCCGGGGGCCTGCCAAGCTCTGGGTGAACGGTGAAAAAATTTACGGCACCGATTTTTTGGCGGAGCGGTATGAGGATAATCCGGTCTCCCTGAGCCTGCCGGTCAAAAAGGGCTGGAATCATCTGGTGATACGGTTTACCCGTACCAAGGCAGGGTTCGGCGGCGAATTCGGCGCCTGGCTGGGGAAACTGGCCTACTACTTTTATCGCGGGAATGCATCCTTCCCGGAAATTGAGGGCTTTGATTACACCCTGCCCCTGGCCGAATCCCTCAAGGACCTCTCCCCCGAAGTTTTATCGCCCCGCTGCCTTCCCCTGCCCGCCTGGAAGGCCGAAGAAGCCCGGGCCGGCGTTTTCGGCCGCATTTTCGGCAAGGCGCCGGGAAAACGCGCCCTGGCGAGGACCCGGGTGGAAGCGGTTGCCGGTACCCCCTGCGTTATCCGGGGACGGTATGAAGGAAAATGTTCGTTTTTTGTGAACGGCGAAAAGGTCTTTGAAAAAGAAGGTTCCGGCGTTTTTGAAATTACCGCGGATCTGGGGCCGGGGAAAAATGAGCTTGCGGTGATAAGCGAAGGTCCCGCGGCCGGGGCCTGGGACTTTTCGGTGGACCGTGTTTCTATCGGGGTGGGGACGGAATTTTCCTTGGGAAACCCCTTTTTTGGGGAAGGCGGGGCCTTTCCCTGGATTTATGCCGGACCTTTCGATACGACCCCGGAAAAGGCTTTGCTTCAATTCGATCCCGATCTTTTGGTGGGGGAAGGGGATGAAAAGACCTGGTGGCGCATAGACCTCCCCGGAGGGTGGATGCGGGTTTACAACGACAACCCCCTCTACGGCCATTGGAACTACCCCCTGGGGGTTACCCTCTATGGCCTGACGGAAACGGCCCGTTACTTTGAGAAAAAGGGAAGGCCTGGTACCGTGGGTTCTTACGTTTCAAGCCACCTGCGCCGGTCCCTGCGGACCCTGGATTACGCCCTTTTTGACCGGGATCATTTCGGGGGTTCTTCGGCGGTACACCATCTTTTAACGTCCATCGACAGTCTGGATGATTGCGGTTCCTTTGGCGCCCTGGTTTTGGAAGCCGCCCGGGACCGGGACCTGGGGGATTACCGCCAGGCGGTGGAATTGGTGGGCGATTTTATCCTGCGCCGCCAGGACCGGCTGGAGGACGGCACTTTTTTCCGCAAGAACCTCATGCACCGGTTCCACAACGGCACCCTCTGGGCCGATGACCTCTACATGAGCGTTCCCTTTCTCTGCCGTTACGCCGCCTATAAAAAGGACCCTTCGATCCTTGACGACGCGGCCGCGCAATTTGAAGGGTTTAAAAAACTTCTGTACCTGGAAGATGAAAAACTCATGGCCCATGTGTACGACTTTACGCGGAAGATGAACACCGGCGTACCCTGGGGCCGGGGAAACGGCTGGACGGTTTTTTCCCTTTCCGAACTCCTGTTGGCGCTGCCCGAAGACCATCCCCGGCGGAGCTTTTTGATCGGGTTTTTCCGGGACCTCTGTGCCGGTTTCCTTGCCTGTCAGGACGAAAACGGCATGTGGCATCAGGTCCTCAACATGCCCGGTTCCTATCCTGAAACCTCCTGTACCGCCATGTTCATCTGCGCTTTCTCCCGGGGGATCCGCCGCGGCTGGCTGAAAGACCCGTTGCCCTACCATGAAGCGGCGGCAAAGGCATGGAAGGCCCTGGAACGTTACGCGATTGACAGGTCAGGCAATATCCACGGGGTCTGCCGGGGTTCTGAATTCGCCTTTAATCCGCGGTATTATGCGGAACACCTCCTGCCCCGGCTCAACGATACCCACGGCATCGGCATCGTCCTCCTGGCGGGTACGGAAATTCTCAAACTACGGGAAATGAACCCCAACTCCGCTTAGTTTTGGGACTGTCCTGAAAAGGACAGAAAAAAACCATGAACCTCACGAACAAAATTTCTTAGCGCCGCTGCATGTGCGTTTACTTGGTTCCTGATTCGTACTATACTTAGTATTATTGCGGATATTTGGGGAGGACTATATGGCTAATACCCAAGGGAATCATCGGTTAATCGGAACGGTCGTCCCGGTGGGAGCCCTTCGGGGCGAACGGACGCTGGGGGTGGGGGAATTTCCGGATCTGGTGGAATTTGCCCAATGGTGCGTTAAAATGGGGGTGGGCTTAATCCAGCTTTTGCCGGTAAACGATACGGGGTATGAGAGTTCCCCCTACAGCGCCTTGACGGCCTTTGCCCTGCATCCCCTGTACCTGAGGATCGGGGACCTGCCGGAGGCGGCGTCATATACCCAGGACCTTGAAGAGATCAGCCGGCGGTTTGAAAAAAAAGAGCGGTTTCCCTATGGCGAGATCCTCCGGGCAAAGATGGATCTCCTCAGGAAGATCTATGCCGCCCACAAAACAGAGATTGGGGAACGGGCAAAGCCCAAGGGCCCCCTGGGAAAATGGATTGATACTAACCCCTGGGTCAAAGAATACGCCGTGTACCGGCGGCTGAAGGAAAAAAACGGTGAAAAAAGCTGGAAGGACTGGGCCTCCCACCGTACCGTAACGGCGAAGGACATCGAGGCCCTTTGGGGGAATGAACCATACCGGGAGGAGCATCTTTTCTGGGCCTGGATACAGGAGGCCCTGGACACCCAATTCAGCCGGGCGGCGGCGGCCCTGGCCGAAGCCGGAATACTCCTGGAAGGGGACCTTCCCATCCTTATGAACGAAGACTCCTGCGATGTTTGGGCCCACCCTGAGTATTTCCGCCGGGACCTTTCCGCCGGCGCCCCTCCGGATATGTACAGCCCGGACGGGCAGAACTGGGGCTTTCCCATCTACGATTGGGAGGCCCAGGCCAAGGACGACTATGCCTGGTGGCGGCAGCGGCTCAAAACCGCGGAGAAGTATTACCAGGCCTATCGCATAGATCATGTGCTGGGCTTTTTCCGGATCTGGGCTTCCCCCCACGGGGACAATTCCTCCATTTTGGGGAGGTACATCCCCGCGGTTCCCGTCGAGCTCCAGGATCTTACCGGCCTGGGCTTTGATAAGCCCCGGATCCGCTGGATTTCCCAGCCCCACCTCCCCTCGGGGGAGGTCTGGAACGCCCTGCGGGAGGGAATTCGGGAGTCCAACGACGCTGCCGCCGAGGCGGAGCGGGTGTTTTCCCAGGCCCTGGACCGGATCGGGCAGGAGGAACTATGGCTTTTTAAGGACACGATCCGGGGAGAAAAGGATATTGAAGCCCTGGGCCTCCACCCCGCGGCCCGGAGCTACCTGCTGTGGGCATGGCACAACCGGATTTTTCTGGAGTATGAAAAGGGCCGCTTTGCGCCGGTGTGGTTTTACCGGAATTCCCGGGGCTACGCTTCCCTTTCCGAAGAGGAACGGCGCAGCCTGGAAGAGCTGCTGGAAAAAAAACGGGTCGACTCGGAGAAAATCTGGGAGAAACAGGGGGAGAAACTTTTAAAGGTACTTATCGCCTCTTCGCCCATGCTGCCCTGCGCCGAAGACCTGGGGGCGGTTCCCGGCTGTGTGCCCAGGGTGCTGACCAAACTTAACATCCTGGGACTCCGGGTGGTCCGCTGGTTCCGGGACTGGAATGCCGAGGGCCAGCCCTATATTCCCTTTGAGGAGTACCCTGAACTGAGCGTGTGTACCCTTGCGGTACACGATAGTTCCACGGTTCGGGAATGGTGGGACCGGGAAGTGGATCAGCAGCACTTTTGCGGGTTTATCGGGGAGCCTTCCCTGCCTAAGATATATAACCCGGGAACCGCCAAGATCCTCCTCCACAAGGCGGCGGCGGCGGCTTCCCGTTTCCGGGTGTTCCAGATCCAGGATCTGCTGCACCTCTCTCCCAAATGGTATGCCCCGGACTCCGGCTCGGAGCGGATCAACGTACCGGGCACCGCCAATGACTTTAACTGGACCTACCGGCTGCCGGCGCCCATTTCGGAACTTTCCCGGGACAAGGACCTGCTGAACGCCGTTCAAAAGCTTGGTTCAGTTAAGCCGAAATTAGGAAAAAAATCCAAGGAATCACCATGATCACATTGCCAGTAAAACTCTCTTTATTTGAAGCTCCCCGGGCCGCCGGGGGGCAGTCCGGGACGGTCTTGTCCGGCAGGGGACCGCGGGCCGACAAACGCCGGGCAATAATGGAATTTCATATCCGCCGGGAGGTCCGGGAGGAATACGGACTGGAGCATACCCTGTTTTCCCTCCGGGGAAACGTAATCCTGGCTGATTTTCGCCAGGTTCGGGAGTTAAGCCGGCGCTTTAACGCCAAGATTGACCCCGTAACCCAGCCGGAACGGGTCATCAAGGCCGGGCAGCTCAACGCCATGGGGCTTATTGACGAGATCCTCCACTACATGGCCGCCCTGTACCGCCAGCAGGTCCAGCCCGACGCCTTTGACACGGCCCTGACCAGGCTGGAAAATACCTTGGGACCGGAACGGTCCGCCGCTTTGCTGCGTTTTTTTTCCGACCAATTCCCCCCCCAGGCCGTGTACGCGGGAAAGACCACGGTGGAGACCTACCTGGACGGAACCGAAGCAGGGGAAAGCTGCCGGTCCTTATCGGTGGAGGAGCTTCTGCTGCTGGCCCTGGCAAACCTCAATCCCGCCTTTAATCCCTTTAAATTCCTCTTTGACGATCAGGATCTGACGGAACGGACGGTCTATGTCCAGGCAATCGCCGAACTCCGGGCCCATTTTGCGGAACTGCCCCCCTTCGGTCCCGACGGCCTTTCCCTTTGGGACCTCCTCCGCTCTCCCGCCCTGGCGTCTCCGGATTCTTTAGTCGGGCAGCTTGAGTTTATGCGGAAGAAGTGGGGGCTCCTCCTGGGAAAATACATGGCTCGGCTGCTCACCAGCCTGGATGTTATCAAAGAGGAGGAGAAGCCCTCGTTTTTTGGGCCCGGACCAACCCAGGTATACACCTATGGCGCCCTGGATAACGAGTATGAGCGGTTTAGCCCGGACCAGGATTGGATGCCCCGGACCGTGCTTCTGGCCAAGAGTACCCTGGTGTGGCTCTACCAGCTCACCAAAAAGTATGGCCGGCCCATAGAGCGGCTGGACCAGATCCCCGATGAGGAACTGGACGAGCTTGCCCGCCGGGGTTTTAGCGGGCTCTGGCTCATCGGCCTCTGGGAGCGGAGTAACGCCTCCAAGACGGTGAAGCAGTGGACCGGCAACCCCGAGGCGGCGGCCAGCGCCTACAGCCTCTACGACTACGACATTGCCGGGGAACTGGGGGGCTGGGAAAGCCTGGCCAGTCTCCGGGAACGCTGCGGCCGGCGGGGGATACGGCTGGGTTCCGACATGGTCCCCAACCATACGGGGATAGACAGCCGGTGGGTCATGGAGCATCCTGACCGCTTCCTCCAACTCTGGCACCCTCCCTTCCCCACCTATACGTTTAACGGGGGCAACCTCTCTAACCGGGACGGGGTGGGGGTGTATATCGAGGATCACTACTACAACCGCAGTGATGCGGCGGTGGTTTTTAAACGGGTAGACTTCAACACCGGGGATGTCCGGTACATCTACCATGGCAATGACGGGACCTCCATGCCCTGGAACGATACCGCCCAGATCGACTTCCTCAATCCCGAGGCAAGGGAGGCGGTGATCCGCACCATTGTGGGGGTTTGCCGGCAGTTTTCTATCGTCCGTTTTGATGCGGCCATGACCCTGGCCAAGCGCCACATTCAGCGCCTCTGGTACCCGGAACCCGGCCATGGCGGAGATATCGCCAGCCGGGCGGAACACGCCATCTCCACCGAGGAGTTTAACCGGCGTATCCCCAACGAGTTCTGGCGGGAGGTGGTGGATCGCTGCGCCGAAGAAGCCCCCAATACCCTGCTCCTGGCGGAGGCCTTTTGGATGATGGAGGGCTACTTTGTCCGCACCCTGGGGATGCACCGGGTTTACAATTCCGCTTTTATGAACATGCTCAAGAACGAAGAAAACGCCAAATACCGGGCTACCATCAAAAACACCCTGGAATTCGACCCGGAGATCCTCAAGCGTTTCGTCAATTTTATGAACAACCCCGATGAGGAAACCGCGGTGGCCCAGTTCGGCAAGGGGGACAAATACTTTGGGATCTGCACCCTCCTTGTGACCATGCCGGGGCTGCCCATGTTCGGTCACGGTCAGATTGAGGGGTTTGAGGAAAAGTACGGCATGGAGTACCGCCGTTCCTACCGGAACGAGACCGCGGATCCCTACCTGGTGGACCGGCATGAACGGGAGATCTTCCCCCTGATGAAAAAGCGGGCGGTTTTTTCCGGGAGCGCCGCCTTCAGGCTCTACGATCTTTTCATCGCCGACGGGGGGGTGAATGAAAATGTCTTCGCCTATTCCAACCGGGACTGGGATGACCGGTCCCTGGTACTGTATAACAACTCATATTACGCCACTTCGGGATGGATCCGCCAAAGTTCCCCGGCCATACCCCAGGAGGACGGAAGTTTCCGGCAGGAGACCCTGGGCGAAGCCCTTTCCCTCCATAATGATGGGCGGTATTTCACCCTGTTCCGGGAGCAGCGCTCCGGCCTGTGGTATATCCGATCCTCCAAAGATATAAACGAGCGGGGCCTTTTTGTCTCCCTCAGCGGGTACGATGCCCAGGTTTTTCTCGACATCCACGAAGTTGGCGATCTCAACGGCCGCTGGGCGCGGCTTAACCATGAACTATCCGGCCGGGGCGTGCCGGATCTGCAGGCGGCTATCCAGGATCTGTTCCTGGGCGCGTTGTACCGGCCCTTTATGACGCTGTTTAAAGAGAAACCCCAGGATACGGAGACCTTGCGGAAACCGGTCCTGGACTTTATCATCACCGCCCGGGAATATATAAACGGCGGCAGCTACGATCCCTTCCATACCGGCTGGGATCATCCTCCGATTGAACCGGAGCGGATTTGGGAGGAATTTGCCGCCTACTTTGACCGCCGGACCCTGGTGACCGGGAACAAGGCCCCGGCGGAACTGGGAACGGATACGGCCCGGTTCCTGGAAAAAATCAGGGAAAGGGTCCTGGCCAAACCCTATATAGCCGACTTTGTCCTGGCCTACGGGGCGCTGTCCCTGCTTCGGTCTATTATTGGTGAAGGGGCCTCCGGGGCGGATGCCGCGGCCCTGATGGATCATTGGCGCTTGGACCGTAAGCTGCGGGATTGTTTTAGTCCCCTGGAGATCCCTGCGGATGAGGCAAACCGGGTTATTGAACTTATGCGGCTGGTCCTCTCCCGAACCAGCCCGGAAGATATAGGCCCCTATCAGGTTCCGCCCCTGGGGGAATCCTTGATTCTGGCGAATTATAATACCGAAGATTTCAGAAAGCTTCTGGGGATAAATCTTTTTGAGGATACGGTCTGGTTCAACAAGGAATCCTTTGAGGAGGCCTTGTTCTACGTGCCCCTGTTCCTGGCTATGGAGGGGGAGGCCGCCCTGGAAGCGGTACGGCGGCCCAAATCCAAAGCGGCCCGGGGAAAAACCGGCCGGGCCTTGGCGGGAAAAGACAAAAAAACCGCCCGCCCGGCGCCGGGAGCCACGGATCCCCGGTGGCTTGCCCGCCTGGAAGGGATCGCAAAATTGACGGACCGGTTTGAGCGGGCCGAAAAGGCATCCGGGTATAAACTGGAACGGCTCATTGAACTTTTATCGGAAGGCGGTGGAGAACCGGAGTCCGCCGGCGGGAAACGGGCCGGGAAAAAAGCCGCCCCCAAAAAGACCGCTAAAAAGCCATGAGGGGATGTTATCTATGGACCATCACCGCGATAATCCCGAAGCCCGGCAGGACGAGCCCCCCGAGGACGGCCCGGGGGTTTATGAAACATTGGTATCGGCGGGGTACCGGGTCAGCCTCCGGGGGTTCAGCGCCATAGACCAGTACCTGGGGCTTGCCCCGCTGCCCTTCACCTGGGTAGAGACCGATGCGGATCTTACGGTCCTGGCCCGGTTTTTTGATCGCCTCCGCTTCCCCGGGGTGGACCTGGCCGATGGGGCCCTGGAAGCGGGGGGCCGGAGCTGGTATTTCCGGTGCCTGGATCTGGAAGAAGCCCTCCCCGGCAGCGCCGAATCCTGGAGCCCGGCGTTTACCCTCCTCTCCCTTAACCAGGACTGGAGCACCCGGCATTTCCGGGACCCCTGCGGGGTATACCCCATCATCCGCCTGCTCCGGGAGGGGCCGGCAAAGCGGGTGTCCCCCGGGGAAAAGCTCCGGTGGATGACTCCCCGGCCGGGGACCGATCGTTACCGGGCCGCCATGGAGGGGGCGTTGATTTTAGCCCGCTACGGCATGGAGGAGGGGCGTGGTCTTGCGGAAATTATCCGGGTGATTCAGGATCTGCCCTGGGGTCTGGCCCCGGGAACCGAAAGCCAGCGGGTACTGCTCACCGGGCTGCTCCTCTCTCCCCGGCCGGATCTGGGGATGGAACTGCTCAAGGGCTGCGGGTTTATCGGCGAATTTTGGCCGGAATTCAGTATCCTGGACGATGTGGACCATTCCAAGGAATTTCATCCCGAAGGTAATGTGTGGAAACATACGATGGAGACCTTCCGGTACCGAAAACCAAGTGCCCGCGGGGGAAGGGCCTATGATCTCCGCCTGTCCCTGGGCCTTCTTTTCCACGATACGGGCAAACCCCTTTCGGAGTCATCGGGGAGCCGCCGTTTTGACGGACACGCCGAATTGGGGGCCGGGGTTGCCCGAAGATTTCTGGAGCGCCTTGAATTTGACCCCGCCCTGATCGGGGATACGGTGTATCTGGTCAAAAACCACATGCTCCCCGCGGCCCTGCCCAGGCTGCCCCTGACCAGGACCGAAAAAATCATGGCCAGCCCCCTTTTCCCCACCCTGATGGAACTCTACCGTTGTGATGAGTCTTCCTCTTTTAAGGGCCTGGACGCTTATTATGAGAGCAGCGCCGCCTATCAGGCCTACCTCAGATACCGCCGGAACCCCTACCGTTCCGCGGACGGAAAAAAGCTGGCCCTCCGCAGCGGTCCGGGGCATTGAAACAGCCCGGCGTTCCCCCGCTACTGGTTTTCCCGGTTGAAGCCCTGGGAGAAGCGTTCCAGGAGATTGTCGATTTGTTTTTTTGAGGTAAGGCCAAAGGTACTTAACACGGCCGGATCGATTTGATCAAAGGTAACCGTACCTTTTTCGTATTCACAGAACATATTGGACAGATAAACGGTTGCTACCAGATCCTTATCCTGTTCCGGAGCTGCGGCGGGATCGTGGTGGAACCGTATGGCGTTCACCAGGGAATCGGGGAAATTCCATTTTTCGGCGATCAGGGCCCCGATTTCCGCATGGTTCATTCCGGCGGCCAGGTCTTCAAAGGTGGAGGCGGGCAGGTTTTTTTCCGTACAGAACTCTTTTATTTTTTCAAGGAGCTCCGGGTGGACATTGGCAAAGATGATCTTCCCCATATCATGGAGTATTCCCCCCAAATAGGCGTCATCCAGAAGATTCTTATCCTTATGGAAATTTTTTATCAGATTATAGGCATAAAAGGCGGTTTTGTAGCAGTGTTCCCATAGTTGTTTTTTATCCGTCGTCTCGTCTCCCAGGACTTTGAGGGTTCCATAGGAATAGAGGAGGTTTTTTATCCCCCGCATGCCCACCATTTTTACCGCTTCGGCGATACTATCCACCTTTTTGAGCAGCATATACTGGGCGGAATTGACGATTTTTAACAGATCCGCGGTTAAGGCCGGGTCCATGGAGATCCGTTGGGCGATATCGGCCATTTCCGCCTTGGGATCGCCGATCATTTTTTGTACCTGAATGATATTTTCCGGGAATTGGGGAAGGGAATTGACGTTATTGACAATTGCGGCGGAAAGAACGGCCAGATTTTCTATCCTGGTCTTATCCAGGGGAATGACAATCCGGGCGATGGTCTCTTTTTCGGTTCCCAGGATATCAAAACAATCCTCATCCAGGCCCATTTTTTTGAGCATGAGCACCAGAATAACCAGCCCCAGTCCCGCGCCCTCGGAATCGTCCAATACCTGGGATAGGGCCTCTTCCAGGTTGTTGTATTGCCGGGAACGGGCCAGTTTATCGTGGATTCGGATAAGTTCGGTTTTGGTTGCCGCCGCATTGTTCCGTACTTCCACATAGATGACATTGCTTTTGATCTGTAAAATTAATTTGATATAGAGCCCTTTTGTTTTCTGGAGGTGCAGATAATAGGCTATATTGGAGAGGGTATCTTCTTTAAAGGTGGCCATCCCCGCTTTATAATCCTCTTTATTGGAGAGATCCAGCCCCCGTTCCATAAAATATACCCGTTTGGTATTGGCCTTTTTGGCATTTCCCGCCAGTTCCTGCACACAATAAACCAAATAATCCTTTAATTTATCCTGATCCACCTGCTTAAGAAATATCGTGATTACCTGTTCAATATACATCTCTATCTCATGGGGCAGGGTATAGGTAGTTATGGTAAGGGGTATTCCCGCTTGAACGGCCTTTTTAACTTTTAATTCATCAACAACCAATGCTTGTGCAGGGGCCATGGTTCTTTCCTCGTAAAAAATCTACCCCAATGGGTTTCGATATCCGATGGACCCGGTAGGACCATACTTTTTAAACCATATCTTTTCATTTATCATTTTATAATACTATGGACTTCTAACGCAAGGACCTTTCAGGGGCAGTCGGATAGGGGGAAGATGATTAACCACGAACCACTCGAACACCACGAACAGGGGGAATAATTAACCACGAACCACTCGAACACCACGAACGAAGAGGAAGAAATAACCACGAAGGCGCAAAGTAGACCGCTACGCGGTCAATTAAATGAGAGGAAGGATTAAGAGAGGAGGGAGGAGTGGGGAGTTAGAAGACATTCCTCACTCCTTCCCTTCTTCGCCTTATGCGCCTTCGTGGTGAATTTCTTACTATTGTTCGTGTGGTTCGTGGTTTTTCCTGTCTTTTGTTCGTGTGGTTTGTGTGGTTCGTGGTTAAATTCTCTCCTTTATTCGTGAGATTCGTGCTTCTTTCTCTCGGAGTCCGTGAGTAGATTAAAACCCCATTGCGGTATATCATTAATGAGGACCGGTTCGGGGAATAGGGGGATCAATTTTTCGGAGGAACCATGGGAGAATTGCGGATTATCGAAGGGCTTATCGTCTTTTTGATTATGCTGCCGCTGCTCAGGCCTTTTTTTATCAAGCTGGAAAGCATAGAAGGATTATTTTTTCTTCCCCCCATAAGTTTCGGTATAAGCATCGCTATTTTTCCTGCCTACGGGTTCCGGCCGGAGTGTATTCCCCTGCTGGGGTATACCTTTTTTTTAACCCTGACCTATATTTCGCCGGTTTTTACCGTACTAAAACATTCCCCCCTGGATATAATTCCGGAAAAAAGCCCGGCCTTTGCCATCGCGGCCATGGTTTTACTTATCCCCGCTGCGGGAATCGCCCTTTTTTTTGCCCCGGTTCAGGGGGCCGACCTGGTGAGCGAGGGGGTATATACCCGGAAGGTCTATAATCTTCCGGAAAATACCGAATTTATGCTGCGGATCTACGGCGCCGGGGATAACCGGGATTCGGACGGCGCCCAGCGGCCCCTGATGCTGCTGGTCCCTCCGGTTGCCGGTTCGGTTTCCGTTATCGACCGGATATGCCAGGAGCTTTGGGAGCGGGGCTTTATGGTGATAAGTTACTCCCGGCTTAGGGTTGATCAAAGCGGGGAAGGCGGCGGCATATCCATCCCCGCGGTTTACCGGCTTTTCCGTATGCATACCTGGGGGGTTAGCTCGGTACCGGCTAATGCCGCCGGCAGGGCATTGGAAGCGGAACAGATAAAAGAGATACGGTTTCTGCTTTCGTATATTCAAGCGGGCCACCGGGGAGATTCGGCTTTTGCCGGCCTTGATACCGGCAATATTTTTATTGCCGGGTACGGTACCGGGGGCGGCGCCTTGACCCAACTGGCCGCTTCCCCGGGCTTTAACCGGACCAATCCCGGGGTAAAGGGGATAATCGCCATAGAAGGCCCGATTTTTTCGGCCTTTACCGGAGAGGAGCCGCCGCCCCCGGCCGCCGGTGAGGACGGTTTCCGGCTTCGTTCCTTTTTGGCCGGAATTGTCCGGTGGTTTTCCCGGTGGAAACCCCTTAAAATAACCGGCCTGGGGGTAATTCCCCGCCCAGAGGTCCCGGCGCTTTACCTGGTTTCCGACAAGGTCCGGGATCCCCGTTACCGGGAGGGCCGTTACGCCGCCATAGTGCGGGTGCTTCAGGGTTCCCGGGAGCCGGCGGCCCTCGCCGCTATCCCCGGGGCCGGCATCCTGGACTATTCCGACATCCCGGACAAATTTCCCTTTTATCGGGTATTATTCCCCGGCCAAAACTTAAGCCTGTTGAAAAGAAGGAATTTTGTAAAAGAAACCGCGGCGCTGGTGACCAATTTCGCGGTCCTGTTTTTGGAAAACTCCCCGGTAGTGCCCCGGCGGGAAAATTTGGAAAAAGACATTGAGCTTGAAACCGGCGGGGCTTGGAATTTCCATAATCCCCGGGGTATACTGGAACTATGACTACCAAAAAGGCGGATGCCTGGTTCAGGGATCTTCTGGATCTTGAAGGTTTTAGCGCCGCCGATCCTTCTCTTAATGGTTTACAGGTGGATAATGACGGGGGGGAGCTTGAAAAGATCGCCTTTGCCGTTGACGCTGGTTTGGAGACCTTTAAACGGACCGCGGAGGCCGGGGCCGGGCTGCTTTTTGTCCATCATGGCCTTTTTTGGGGAAGCCCCCTCAGGCTTCAGGGCGGCCACCGGCAGCGGATTCAATTCCTTTTGGATCACAACATCGCCCTCTATGCTGTGCATTTACCCCTGGATCAACACCCCCAGGTGGGCAACAACGCCGTCCTGGCGGAACTATTAGGCATAGCGGATCCCCTTCCCTTCGGCTTGTATCACGGCCATAAAATAGGTTATAAAGGTATCTTGACGCAGCCCTTATCCATAGAGGAAGCGGTAAAACGGATGACCTTTATGAACCGGCCCCCCCTGGGGGTCTATCCCTTTGGTCCCGGAGAAAACCGTACCGCCGCGGTGGTTTCCGGGGGAGCCCCGGAGGAGGCCCTGGAAGCCCTGGCGGAAGGGATCGATCTGTATGTTACCGGGGAGACTTCCCATTCGGTGTATCATGCGGTTCTGGAGGGGCAGCTTAATATGATAGCGGGGGGACACTATTCCACCGAAGTATGGGGGGTCCGGCGGGTCATGGAACGCTGCGCGGCGGAACTGCAGATAGAAACCGAATTTATTGATGTCCCCACCGGGTTATAAATCCGAACGCCGCGAGACAAAATCGGAGTAAAAGATGAAATGGTTAACCAAAAGCAAAGCATTGCCCTTTCTATTGACCGCCTTTATTATCCTGGCGGATCAGGGGGTAAAATCGTTTATTGTAAAAAATTGGCCCGACAACGGGCGGGGTGTTTTTATCAAAGATGTTTTTAACAATGATATTTTATGGATCTACCATGTCCGGAACCGGGCCATTGCCTTTAGTCTGGGGAATTCCCTGCCTGATTTTATTAAGCCGGCGCTCTTTATCATCGTCCCCCTGGTGTTACTGGGGGGGCTTGTCTGGTATTATTTTAAATCCACGGAGATTACCAGGCTTCAGCGGTGGGTTTTGGCGGGAATTATCGGCGGGGGGCTCGGTAATCTGATAGACCGGATATGCCGGCCGGACGGGGTGGTCGATTTTATCAGCGTAAAATTTTACGGACTCTTTGGGCTTACCCGGTGGCCGACGTTTAATATCGCCGATGCCAGTGTGGTGGTGAGTTGTATTATTTTATTGATCTCCATTCTGGTGATTAAAGATCCTAAAGAGGGAAATAAAGGATGAGTAAAAAAACCAATACCCTTCTTTTCATATTGGGCGCCACGGTTTTTAATATTTTGGTTACCATTGTCTGCTTTATGGCGCTTTTTGTCTTGTTTGCCTGGCTGCTTGCCCCCCGGCTGCCCCCGGACGCCGCGGCGTGGAGTTTTCCCATCATCTTTATCGGGGCCATTGTTTTGTCCTTTATCATCTACCGGATAATTCTTAAACTGCTCTTTAAGCGGGTAGATGCGGATAAGTATTTTGATCCAATTTTCGGCAAGCGGAGAAAATGAGGGGCCGGGTTTTTTTAACCGCGTTGTCCGGAAACTGAAGTTTCCGAACAAATTCCATTAATACCCATCGGACATGGCCCGGTTAATATCCCGTTGATAAAGGTCCTGATAGACAAAGCTGCGGTTTTTTAGTTTTTCCTTAACCGGCTGGGCAAAGGGCATATACCGCCAAAAAATACCCCGGACTTCTTTATCCAATTTTTGGATTCCCTCGCTTTCTTTCGTCATCCAGGTGATGTAGTCTTCAATAAAATAATCCTTTAAATCACCCTTGAGCTTGCGCGCGGAGAACCATTGGTAATAATTGCCGGTAAGGCCCTCTTCCATCCAATAATATGAAGCCTTTTCCTTGGCAACCTGCCAGCGCAGATCCGCCACCGCGGAAAGCAGGGCGGTGGTGAGATTTTTGGGGTACATGGGGACCGCGATACGGCCCCGGCTGGTTGCCCGGTTGAACCGATCAAAGGGCTCCCAGCATATCCCCGTATCCCCGTAACAGGGGATAAGTATTACAAAGGGAGCTATCCGGGTAACCCTATTTTTGTAGGACCGGAAAAACGCTTCGGGGTCGATGCTCTCTATCCGGGTTAATTGGGTGATGACATTCTCCCGAAAGCCCACGTCATTGGGGGTGCAGTGGAAATACTCCCGCGTTAAAATAGGGAAATGGTTGCCCTGCCGGCCTATGGTCATCTTTGCCATTTGCCGGATCGTGCCGAATTCGGTATCCACCGCCTGAACGTCCGCGCCGGTTCTGTCCCGTTCTTCCGCAAGCTTTTCCTGCAGGATATGGACATCCTCTTCGGCCTGGAAAAAATCCTTGGAAAAACTATTCAGATCCCGGTCGGATTTGAGCATATTTTTTAGCAGTTCCTGGATTTCACCAAAGACCCGTTTTTGGCTGTCGCTATAACCGGCGCGTATTTCCGGCAGTCCCTCCAGGGGAAAATGCTCCATAATAAGATGGATCCGTTCTGTCAGGGCGTTTTCAAGGTTGGATCGCTCCACGTCTTTTGCCTTGATAAGACCCCGGGCGCCCTCAAGTTTACCCTTGGCTTTATCCAAAAGCTGCTGTAGTTGGACCTGGGAATTGCTCCTGACCACCTGGACCTCATCGGTGGTGGAAATTCTGATGGTCCCATTGCCTACTAATTTAAACCATTCATCCAAATAGTAAATGGGCTGGGCAAGTTCATTTTCCACTATCACTTTGGCAAAAAAAGCCCGGGTTTCGGCATCGATAAAGGTGGGATGCAAAATACTGAAACGGAGCAGGTATCTTTTGGGATCCGGTATTTTTTCCGTCGTCCTCCGGGAGACTCCGGCTAAAAAATCCCAATAGGCGGTGGTAAGCTGCTGCCTGAAAACTCCCCGATCCTTGATATCTTTGGAATTAATATATTTTTGCAGGATCGTATGAACCCGCTGGGCATTCCCCTCATTATACAACGCGGTTTTATAATAATTGGGATTATCGAACACAGTGTGAGGTTGTTCTTCAAACTGTTTGATTATTTCGGGGAACCCGGTTATCTGAAGATCCACCGTTGACTCGTCAGAACCATTGTCCTGACTGTCTTCGTCCGAGGAACCGTCAAAAGATGAACCATAATCAGGAACCATGGTGTCAGACGGGGGTGAGCTTACGGCAGTTCCAAGCAATCCGGTAATTTCAGGATCCGGTTCTCCCTGAACGTTATTATCTTGAACCATACTATAGGTATATGAAATTTCTATCCGCCTGTCAAGGTTTTCGCCTCGTCCCCAGAAGTTCTCCGTACCGGTACCCGGGAGTAAGCGGTAAAGGGCTTGCAGAAGGGGATAAAAATCCCCATACTATTCTCGGTTAAATTTCAGAAGAAATCCACGCTTTGCAATCCGCTCCGTTAGTTTGGGTTGAGGAGGTTGTTTTGAACCAACGAATCAAGTATTCAATTGCGGCAACTGTCTGCAGCCTGTTTTCTGCGGTAGTGATAGTGGTTATTATCTATATTTTCCGCGCCGATTCCGCCGCGATCCCGCAGATGGCACTACGGATTGGGCTTCCCGCCCTGATCTATGGGGTTCTTGCGAGTCTGGTTCTCTGCCGTTACGGGGCCGCCTTTAACGAGGAAGGGTTCAGGGCCTCCGGGGATGTCTATACCAAGGCGTTAAAAAGCATCGGCGCAGTTCCCATTAAGGCGATAGGTTTATCGGTTATCATGCTCCTGGTCTTTTTGGGGGCGATCTTTATCCAGGGGGAACACGCCGGCCTGCCGGCGGAGCAGGCGCCCCTTTTTATGACCGTCCTTTCCGCGGGCATGATGATGAGTACCTTTATCTATATCATAGCCGATGGGCTGGTTTCAAGGGCCATGGTCTCCTATAACCTCATGCTATATCCCCGGGACCTTCGGGAGCATCGTCAGGGGCTTAAAATTCTGATTGTTCCTTTGGCGGTAGCCATCATTACCATTCTTTTTTCTTTTTCCATAACCATCCTCGCTTTTACCGAATCGGGATTTTCCCTGGCAGAGCTCAACCGTTCCTCCTGGGTACTGTTGTTTGTCCTGCTGGGGGCGATTTTTTTCTGTATCGTATTTTTGGCTTCGATATTGAAAAGAAATCTGGGCTTCCTCTTTAATTCGGTGGTGGTTCAGCTTGAGAACCTTTCTTCCGAAGAAAAGGATTTGACCAAGCGGGTCTCTGTTTGTTCGGTGGATGAACTGGGGACCATCGCCGGGATGATGAATAGTTTTAGTAACACCGTCGGAACGGGGATGCGGGAGATAAAAAACGGACAGCAGCAGCTTTCCGCTTCCAGTATTGAAATGAAAAATAACGCCGCGGACATGGCCCAGTCAATATCGAAGATCTCCGGGGGGATTGAACAGGTGCGGGAAAAGGCCCGGAATCAACTGCGGCAGGCCGAAGAATCTTCCGGGGAAATGCAGCGGATAGCCCTGAATATCGAACACCTGGATGATTCCATCGAAGAACAATCGAACAGTATCAGCCGGGCCTCCAGCGCGGTGGAAGAAATGGTGGGAAACATCGCGTCCATCGGAGGCGTGGTACAAAAAATGCTCAACCAGTTCAGAACCGTTCACGAGGCGGCTTCTGCGGGTCAAGCTATTCAGAAGGAAAGCACAGGCAAGGTTCAGGAAGTGGTGGAAGAATCCAAGACCTTGCAGGAGGCCAATAAGATCATTGCCGGTATCGCGGCCCAGACGAATTTGCTGGCCATGAACGCGGCTATTGAGGCGGCTCATGCGGGGGATGCCGGCCGGGGTTTCGCGGTGGTAGCCGATGAAATACGGAAGCTGGCGGAGGACTCCTCCCGGGAATCCCAAAGGATCAGTACGGAACTCAAGCAGGTTATCGAAACCATTAAGCACATTGTAACCGGTTCCGACGCTTCGGAGCAGGCCTTTAATCATGTGTTAGAGCGGGTAGGCGAAACCGAAAAGCTGGTATTTGAGGTTGACCAGGCCACCAGGGAACAGCAGGAGGGGGCCGGGCAGGTGCTGGACGCCCTCAAGAAGATGAACGAGACCACCACGACGGTTGAAACCGGTTCCAGGGATATGAAACAGGGAAACGCCGTTATGCTTGAGCATATAAACCGTCTCCGCACGGATTCAACGGAAATTGCCGATAATTTGGAGGAGGTGACGGAAAGCATCATCCGGATAAACCAAAACGCGGAACAGGTTTCCGCCATGGCGGACAACACCATGTCCGCCATAGAAAATATAACGGCTATTGTGCAGGGTTTCATCGTTTAAATGCAGATGGTCATTACTCCCCATCGGTTTTCCCGCCTTCTCCGCGTTCCGGCTTCCAAGTCCCACACCATCCGGCGGCTGCTCATGGCGGCCCTGGGGGAGGGAGTTTCGGAGCTCTTCTATCCCCTGGATTCCCTGGACGCCCGTTCCTGCGTTGCCGTATGCCGGGCCCTGGGGGCGGAGATCGCCGAGGAGCGTTCCGCCGACAGCCTTTGTGCCAATCCCCCGGATGGGGAAGGGGCACGGCTCAGGCGCTGGACGGTCCGGGGCATCGGCGCAGGGAACAATAAGGGGGCCTTTCCGGCGCGGTCCTGTGACGTGGGGAATTCCGGTACCA
Source organism: Treponema sp. TIM-1 (assembly GCF_046533115.1). Taxonomy (NCBI): domain Bacteria; kingdom Pseudomonadati; phylum Spirochaetota; class Spirochaetia; order Treponematales; family Treponemataceae; genus Treponema; species Treponema sp. TIM-1. Next base: position 11,805 of record NZ_JAJQRC010000030.1, on the reverse strand, counting down.
CCCTTTTTCTCGCCCTGGCTGCCGCCGCCTTAGGAACGTCCCCGGTAACCTTTACCGGGGACGAGCAAATAGCCCGGCGCGGGGCCGGCCCGCTTTTGGACGCCCTGGCAGGGCTGGGGGCAACGGTTAGTTCCGAAAACGGTTGTACCCCCATAACCGTGGAGGGCCCCTGGAGGGGCGGCCGGGTAGATCTTCCCTGTCCGACCAGTCAATATCTTTCGGCGCTGCTCCTGGCGGCTCCCCTGGCCCCGGCGGGGACCCTTACCGAAATTGACGTACCCCTCCTCAACGAAAAACCCTATATCGAACTGACCCTTTCGTACCTAACGGCCCAGGATATCCCCTACGAAGGAAAGGAGGATTTTTCCTTTTTCCGTATCCCCGGGGGAGGGCGCTACCGGCCCCTAAACGGCCCGGTTCCGGGGGACTTTTCCTCCGCGGCCTTTCCCGCGGCGGCCGCCGCCATTACCGGGGGGCCGGTGAGCCTCCTCGGCCTGGATCCGGGGGACCCCCAGGGGGATAAGGCTTTTTTCGATATGCTCTCCTGTATGGGCTGTACCATAACCTGGACGAAAGAGCCGCCGGAGAACGGCTGGCTCCTCACCGTGTCCCGAAACGGACCGCTGCGGGGGGGGACCTTCGATCTAAACGCCACCCCGGACCTGCTCCCTGCCCTGGCGGCGGTGGCAAGTTATGCGGAAGGGACCACCGCCCTGGTCAATGTGGCCCATGCCCGGATCAAGGAGACCGACCGGATTGCGGTTATGGCCCGGGAATTGGGGCGCCTGGGGGTCTTGTGCGAAGAAGCCCCCGACGGGCTGGTCGTCCGGGGGACCGGCGCCCCCCTTACGGGCGGAGTGGTGGATGGCCGGGGGGATCACCGGGTGGTTATGGCCCTGGCCACGGCGGCCCTGGGCGCCGCGGGTCCGGTGGAAATAGCAGGGGCGGAAAGCGCGGCGGTTACCTACCCGGGGTTTTGGGAATTGTTAGGTACAGAAAATTAACCGGGGGAGGGGAAATAGAGGATCCTCCATCAATCCGCCATCCTAAATCCCGCGCCGACAAAAAGCGCCGTATCTAATATACCGCCCCATGAAAAGATGCAATCTACAAATAGGTTATCTGTAATAAAGACTATCGCGGCGCCTTCCACTTTGAATGTAAAACCGGGTGATTCGTCCTCCTGCCAATTAAAACCAACGCCACCGCCGCCGTAAAATCCAATCCGGTTAAAGAAATTATATCCAAGCAGACAGCTCAATGCCAACTCATGTTTAGAATCATACCGGGCATAATCAAATATGCCCAAAGTAGCAATAGTATTAGTCATTGCGGCAATACCTAAAGAAGCGCCAAAGCCTTCGGAAAACAGATTTGACGTATCCCCTAAAGGCATACCCAAATTTGCCAACCAGAAAACATTTACTTCATAATTATAAGCAGGATAAGGAGGTAATACCGGTGCGGGCTGCGGCGGTTCCGGTTGTGGCGGTGGTTCCGGTTGTGGCGACGGCTCTGGCTGCGGTCGCGGCCGCGGCCCCGGTGCAGGAATTCCCCGGGCGATAAGTATATTACCGGTGCTGCCGCTGTAATACATATCACCGGGTTTTGTAGGCAGCCGATCATAATTTATAACTTCGACTTCTCCATTTTGCGGTTCAATAGTAAATGCTTTTTTATTTATGTTATCAATAATAATATTCTTCCAGTGGCCCGGAATATCATTAATAATTGCACGCACACTGCCGGGATACAAATTACGATTTTTCATTTCCCGGTTAAAATATTCAAAAAACTCCAGTGCAAATCCAGTACATATTTTACGCGGATAGGGATCGGGGCTTTCCTGTGGAGCCCGGCCAACTTTGTTTCCAACATTTTTTTCTCTATACTCGTAATCATAAATTGTCCGGCTGTATATCTCCTGTGCAATTCGCTGCCCAATACGCGCATAATCGTATTCATCGGCAAAAACCGCGGCAGAGGGTAAAAATAACAGCAAAAGCAGCGCTTTTCTTACCATCCGCGCTTCCTTAAATAATCTTCTATATCTTTTTTGGAAGATGTATCCAGAGGACGGTCCGGAACATAGTTATAATTAGTTTGATTGGAAGCGCCTGCTACTGCGCCTATTCTGCACGATATCATATCGTTTTCGACAAATAATAGAACACCATAGTTTGCTTTATATCCGCCGCTGCGGGCTTTTACAACGCCATCGTCACTGTTTTTAAAAGATGCGGATGCCTGCTTAATTGTTTTACCGGAGGAAAGTTTTGATACATGGTTTTTCGCTGCCTGCAATTCGTTTGCGGCAATAGGTATAAAATAATACGATTTAATGTCATTGTTTTGGTCGGATCCATAAAATGCCCGGCTGTCCAATTTTAATGCAAGTTCATGTGCAATCGGGCTTAAAACGTCTGTTTTAGTTTCATATTTAGTTCCATGGGTGTTATATGCACCTGCAATAAGAAAGACCGCAATGATTATGCCGATAAATATACCAAGCCCATGAGCGCCTTTTGAATTTATTCCGGAATTATTGTATTGCGCGGACCCGTATTCATAATCTCGCGTGGAATAATCATCCTGCATGGAATAGTATGCGGAATAATCATTTTGAGATGTATTTTCAGCATAGGCGTTTTCCGCATCAAAAGCGGCTCTTTTAGCATCATCAATAAGGAATTCATAGGCGGTTTGAACATCCTTAAACTTTTTTTCGGCAAATTTTGATCCGCCATGCTTATCGGGATGCAGCAGCATGGCAAGCTTACGATAAGCGCTTTTTATCTCGGCTTTTGTTGCATTTTTTTTAACACCCAGGACACTATAATAATCTAATGGTGACACGGATGGATCCTCCATAGGTTTGTTTAATAGTTAAAGGTATTTAAAGTCTGTCCATAATATAACCGGCCTTGGGACAGAGATGAATTATATCACATTTTGGTTAAAAAATCCAATTTTTTCCCAAAAAATTTAAAAAAAACGTAAAAAATCGGATCCGCGGTTTAACCGTGTGCCAAGCGCCGCATAAGGATGGTAAGCGGCAAGGCGCATAAAGCACGCCACGGAAAGGAACCTATCGTTTTTCCCGGTTATTGCCGGTTTTACCCTTTGGGAAGGTCGGTATAGCATGGTTTGGGGAAGGCTTCGGGGTAATTTGACATTTTAGAAAAGCTTCATATAATAGACAAGGATCATGCGTATCGTTATTGTGGGGGCGGGTATGGTAGGTACCCAGGTCGCCCGGTATCTTATACAGGAAAAACACGATGTATCCCTGATTGAAGCCAATGAGGAACGGGCCCGGCATGCCTCCAACCGGCTGGATTGTCTGGTACTCCAGGACGAGGGGAACAGTATCAACGCCCTGGAAGAAGCCGGTATTGCCCGGGCCGATGCCCTGGTTTGTGTTACCGATTCCGATGAGGTTAATATGATCATCTGCGGTTTGGCTGCCTCCCGGTATCCCGATTTACTCAAAATCGCCCGGGTACGGAACGACGATTATGTCAGGCTGAACCGTTCCGGGGAACGTATTTTGGGGATCGATTTTTTTGTCCATCCCGATGTGGAGGCTTCCCGGTCGGTATTAAGCGCCATTGAACACGGCGCTATGGGGGATGTGCTGGCCTTTGCCGATACCCCCTACGAGCTGGGATCCATAGATATTGCCCGGGGAAGCGCCTTTGACGGCTTCCAACTTAACGATTTCCGCAGCCTGGTCAAGGGGGAAAGCCTGGTTACCCTGGTGGAACGGGAGGGGGAGAGTATCCTTCCCACGGGCGCCACGGTCATTGCCGCGGGAGACCGGGTTCATATCCTCGCCAAAGAAAAGGAGATGGATGCCATTTTTAACCTTGCCGGCGGTTCCGAAAAACCCCTGCGGAAAATAGGCATCGTGGGCGGCGGCCGGATGGGGGCGCTCATCGCCGAGGGACTTCTGGGGCAGGAATCGGAGAAGCAGGCGCCGGCCTTTTTTTCCCTGCTAAAATCCCTGATCCCCAAAAATCGCCGCCGGGTTATCATTATTGAGGAGGATTATAGTCTCTGCAAGGACTTGGCCGCCCGTTTTCCCCAGGCGTTGATCCTCAACGAGGACATTTCCGACGAAAGCTTTGTCGCCGAGGAACGGATCGACGACCTGGATTTGATCGTCACCGCCACCAATGACCAGGAATTGAACATGATCGCCGCGATTTACCTTAAATCCCGGGGGGTCAGCCGGGCGATAGCCATGGTTACCGGTTCGGGGTATGCGGCCATAGCCCGGCAGCTCGGGGTGGATGTGGTGATCCCCATGAAGTCGGTGGTGGTTGATTCCATCCTCTCCCACCTCATGGGCGGCGGCGTGAAGGGGGTCCACCGTATCGGGGACGGCAGCATTGATATTATCGAAATTGAGATAGGTCCCAGCGCGGCGGTGGCGGACACCCCTATCACGGATTTCAGCCTCCCCACCGGGGGCCTCGTGATGCTGGTTAACCGCGAAGGGGGGGCCTTTATTCCCCGGGGGGACTATATTTTTAGGCGGGGGGACCGGATCGTCCTGATCGCGAAAAACAGCGGCGAAATGGAAATCGAGCGGATCTTCGGCGTTTCCCCATGAGACGGGTCGTGATTCTCCGGGTTCTGCTGCTGCTCTTGGGGGTGTTCTCCCTGACCATGGTTATTCCCCTGGCGCTGGCCGTGGTTTATGGTGAGGGGGACCTGATCCGGCCCTTTATGGCGCCCATGATGGCGGTCCTCATCCCGGTCCTGCCCGTGGCGATCCTCACCCGGAAACAGCCGATTCGTTTCAGCGCCTCCGACGGGTTTCTGCTGGTTTTTTTTGCCTGGGTCCTGATATGCCTTTTGGGGGCGGTCCCCTATTACCTCTCCGGCCATATTCCCCGGTGGGCCGACGCGGTTTTTGAAAGCGTTTCGGGGTTTACCACCACCGGGGCCACGGTGATCGCCGATGTGGAGATCATGCCCCGGTCCCTGCTTTTCTGGCGGGCCATGACCCACTGGCTGGGGGGCATGGGGATCGTGGTGTTAACCGTGGCCCTGCTCCCCCTCCTGGGGATAGGGGGGTTCCAGCTGGTAAAGGCCGAGACCACCGGGCCCGAAAAGGAGAAGATCACCCCCAAAATTACGGAGACCGCCAAGATCCTCTGGTTTCTTTACCTGATCCTCACGGCCCTGGAGAGCCTGCTCCTCTGGGCCGGCGGCATGGATTGGTTTGGCGCGGTAACCCATTCCTTTGCCACCGTAGCCTCCGGGGGGTTCAGCATCCGGAACGACAGCATCGCCGCCTATAATTCCCCCTGGATCGAGGGGGTTTGTACGGTTTTTATGCTCTTGGCGGGGTTCAACTTCGTCCTTTTATACCGCTTGTTCCAGGGCAAGTACCGGGATATCCTTAATAACAGCGAGGCCAAGGCATACGGGGGGGTAATCCTGGTTTCCGTAGGCGTCATTGCCCTTGCGCTTATTCCCGGATCAGCTTCCCCCGGGGAAGCCGTGGGGAAGGCCTTTTTTCACACGGCCTCTGTCCTTACCACCACCGGTTTTGCCGCGGCGGATCATAATGCCTGGCCCCCGGCGGCCCAGGGGGTCCTCTTTTTCCTCATGTTTATCGGGGGCTGTTCGGGGTCCACCGCCGGGGGGATCAAGGTGGTGCGGATGCTGGTCCTTGGTAAACAGGCGGGGAATGAGATGAAGCGGTTCCTCTACCCCAAGGGGGTGTTCACCATACGGTTGAACAAAAAGGTGGGGCGAAAGGACGTGGTATACGGGGTGGCGGGCTTTGTGTTCCTCTACCTGTTGGTGGTCCTGATCGCCGCCCTGATTGTCAGTTCCGCCGGGGTGGATATATTTTCTTCCCTGAATATCGCCCTCATTACCTTGGGGAATATCGGCCTGGGTCTTGGAGCGGCAGGGCCCGGGGCGATCTTCGACGGGTTACCGGGGTATGTAAAAGGGGTCCTTTCCCTGGTGATGATCGCCGGGAGGCTGGAATTGTGGACCGCCTTTGTTTTTTTCTCCCGGGATTATTGGCGGCAATGGGGCTGGTAAGTAAATCCATGAAAAGTTTGGTTCGGTCATGAAAGTTTTTATGTTTTTCCGTATCCTGTTTTTCCTCCTGGGTATCCTGGCCCTGATTATGCTGCCCTCGTTTATTATGGCCCTGGCCTTCAAAGAGATCATCATGATCCGGGCCTTTGCGTTTACCATGGGGCTTGCCCTGGCCGCCGCCATCCCCTCCCTGTTTTCCCGGAAAAAAATACCCCTCCGGTTCAGTACCCGGAACGGGTTTTTTCTGGTGACCCTCATCTGGCTCCTGATAAGCCTTATGGGGGCCATCCCCTATTATCTGGCGGGAACGGGCATCAGCTTTACCGATGCGTTTTTTGAAAGCACCTGCGGCTTTGCCACTACCGGGGGAACCACCATCCTCGATGTTGAAGCCCTGCCCCGGTCTCTGCTTTTCTGGCGGAGTATGACCCACTGGTTTGGCGGCATGGGGATAATCCTGCTTACCGTGGCCCTGATGCCGCTCTTGGGGGTCGGGGGGTTCCAGCTTATCAAAGCCGAGACCCCGGGCCCGGAAAAGGAGAAGATTACCCCCAAGATTACCGCCACCGCCAAGATCCTCTGGCTGGTATATGGTGGTCTTACCGCGGCGCTGACCGGGTTGTACCTTCTGGGGGGGATGGACTGGTTCGATGCCCTCTGCCATGCCTTTGTGGTTACCGCCTCCGGGGGGGTTAGTACCAAAAATGACGGTTTCCGTTTTTATAACTCCGGCTTTATTGACGGGATCACCACGGTTTTTATGCTCCTGGCGGGGATTAATTTTAACCTCTATTACCGCCTTTTCCGGGGAAAGATCCGGGACGTAAGTTCCAATTCCGAATTACGGGCCTATATTATCATTTTTATGATCGCTGCGGGAATAATCGCCCTCACCCTGATACCGGTCTACGGCTCGGTGGGTTCCGCCCTCAGGTACGCCGCGTATCAGACCGCTTCTATCCTTTCCACCACCGGGAGCCCCATTACCGACTATGAAACCTGGCCGGCCCTGGCGCAGACCGTCCTTTTCGGCCTCATGTTTATCGGGGGCTGTTCTTCTTCCACGGCCGGGGGGGTCAAGGTGGTGCGGCATTTGGTCCTTTTTAAGCAGGCGGGGAATGAACTGCGGCGGGCCATCTATCCCCGGGGCATTTTTAGTGTCCGGCTTAACCGGAAAGTAGGCCGGAAGGATGTGGTCTACGGAGTGGCGGGCTTCATTTTTCTCTATATGACGGTGGTTGCCGTGGTTACCCTGATCACCGCCGCATCGGGAACCGATATTTTTTCTTCCTTTTGCGCTGCCCTGGCCGTGACCGGAAATGTGGGTATCGGGTTCGGCGCGGTAGGCCCTTCCGCTTATTATGGGGCCTTTCCGGAACATATAAAATGGCTTTTTTCTTTGGTAATGATCGCGGGAAGGCTTGAATTATGGACGGTATTTATCCTTTTCAGTCCGGAATACTGGAAGCATCTATAAAAACCCGCAGCAGCCCTATATTGCAAGGCCCTGGGCTATGGCCTGAACGGTGAATAGCCGGGCGCTTATTTTGGGGGATAAAAAACAACCGCCCTTATATACGGTCCGTATCATCACGGCTAAATAATCAACAACCCCGCCGCAAGCGGCCGGGGTATGGACCCTTCGCAACGAATCAATATCCGCTTCTTTTACTAAATATCCGGTGACTCCGCTGCAAATTGCCCGTTGAAAATAGGCATCATTACTAAAATCCGTTATAATAATAACCGAAGTAGCCGGGGATCGATATTTTATGAGGGGGACGACCATGGTCCCGTCGATTAACGGCCGGTATCCATCAAAACCACATCGGGGTGCAGTTCTGCCGTCAGTTTAATGGCTTCATAGTCGTCTTTTCCATAACCAATGATTTTAAAATCATTATGGGGCGATAAAAATAATTCCATTCCCTGCCGGGATAGCTCCTGGCTGTCAATCATTACTATTTTTATCATAAATTATTTTGTTTATCGGCCAAATAGTACCAATATACCAGAAAAAATTCAAAATTTTGTAAGAAGATATACTTATTTCAAAACCTCAAGTGCCGAAAAACACGATTATTCGAAATTATCCGCATTTTTTTTTCTTTTTATTGACGCTTATGAAAATCTATGTTATACTATTAAGAAACCAGTTTAGAAAAATTGGTATCCTTTCTTTTGGACAAAGCCATGCAGTATTTTGATACTCATGCCCATATAGGGCTTATATGTGATGACCCTATTGAACAACTCATTGTTATTCAGGAGGCCCGCCAAGTATCGGTTTCCCGGTTGGTTTCGATATGTAATAGCCTTCATGATTTCGCTAAGATATATGAAAATCTTAAATCCGCTTCAAATGTATACCATGCGGTGGGGGTATCCCCTTCGGAGGTGCAAAGTCCCGGGAAAGATTGGATCCAAACCATAGAACAGGGGGCCCAGCTTCCCCGGGTCGTGGCGGTGGGCGAGATAGGCCTGGATTATTACCGTAAATTCGGGGATAAAAAATCCCAGATAGAGTTGTTTATTACCCAGCTTGATCTGGCTACCAAACTCAATATGCCGGTGATAATCCACAACCGGGACGCGGGACACGATGTGTTGGATATACTCCGGGACCGGCTTCCCCCCAAGGGAGGGGTACTCCACTGTTATTCCGAAGACGCCGAATATGCCCGGAAAGCCTTGGATCTGAACCTGTATTTCTCTTTTGCCGGGAATTTGACCTATCGGAATGCCCGGAACCTCCATGAAACCATAGCGGTTCTTCCCCTGGATCGTATCCTCATTGAGTCTGAAAGTCCCTTCATGGTTCCCGCGGATTATAGGGGGAAACGGAATATGCCGAAATACCTTCCCTTAACCGCCGGTTTCTTGGCGGATATGCTGGAAATAGACGAGGTGGAGCTGGCCGCGGCCCTTTGGGAAAATTCAAACCGCTTATTTGGGCTGCCCAACGAGTAGCCGGCAGGAAAAAGACTGGTTATGGGCTTATACCACCCGATAACCATCGGTTCCCTGACCCTGGGGGGCAACCTCTTTTTGGCGCCGGTGGCGGGGTACACGGACCGGGCTTTCCGCTCAGTCTGTATTGAGCAGGGGGCGGATTTTACCTATACCGAGCTGGTGTCCTCCGAGGCCTTGACGCGGAACACGGCAAAAACCGCATGCGCGGCCCTCCTGGGCAGGGGGGAAAACGAAGAACAGTACGCCATCCAGCTTTTCGGCTCTAATCCTGAGGTGATGTACCGGGCGGCGCTCCTCCTGGCCCCCTATCATCCGGATGTGGTGGATATCAACGCCGGATGTCCGGTCCCCAAGGTGGTAAAAACCGGGGCCGGTTCCGCCCTGATGTCTGACCCCGATGCCTTGGGCCGAATCGTTCAGGCCGTGGTCCGCGCCTCCCGGGAAGCCCTGGGGGATGTTCCGGTTACGGTAAAGCTCCGTTCCGGCTGGGCGGCCGGGGAATTGACCTACCGGACCTGCGCCCGGATCGCCGCGGATGCGGGGGCCGCCCTGGTATGCCTTCACCCCCGGACTAGGGCCCAGGGCTATGCGGGGAAAAGCGACTGGTCCCTTATCGCCGACCTGGTTTCCCGGATTGACCTGCCCGTGGCAGGCTCGGGGGATCTGTTTACGCCGGAGGACGCGGAACGGATGCTCCGGGAGACGGGCTGCTCCGCGGTGATGTTCGCCCGGGGCGCCATGGGGAACCCCTTCATCTTTTCCGCCGCCAAGTCCCTTTTGCTCAACGGCTCCTGGCGGCCCCCGGAACCGGCGGAACGGCTCAAAACGGCCTTTAACCAGCTGCTCCTCCTCGCCGGGGAAAAAGGGGAAGGGACGGCTTGCAGGGAAATGCGGAAGCAGTTCTGCGCCTATACCAAGGGCTGCGTGGGCGCCGCCGCGGTAAGAAACCGGCTGGTTCACGCCGAAACCATCGGTGACTACCGGGAAATCCTTAAACCCCTGGTACCCTGACACATGGAAGAAAGAGAATTCGACCACAAAGGCGCAGAAGGCGAATAAGGAATAAGGAAGAACGCCTGTTCCTTCACTCTCCCTTTTCATTCTTAATTTTTCTTTCTTTCTTCTTTTTCTCATTTAATTGACCGCGCAGCGGTCTACTTTGCGCCTTTGTGGTGAATTTCTTATTTTGTCCTGTCTGCTCAGGTACCGCTCTTGCCTAGATTCCCTAATCCGCGTATGGTTAAGATATGAGTTTTTTAAGGCGTCCCTTTCGTTACCGGTACGATAATGTAACCCTCTTTTTGATTGGTATAAATATTTTGGTGTTTTTGGCGCAGCAGGTATTTGCGGGCCGGTATCTCTCGGATTATTTGGCGATGATACCCCTCGCGATTGTGAATGGCTGGATTTGGCAGTTTGTTACCTATATGTTTGCCCATGGAGGGCTCACGCATCTGTTGTTTAATATGCTCGCGCTGTTTATTTTCGGCACCCAGGTTGAGCGCCGTATGGGGAGCAGGGAATTCCTTCTGTATTACCTCTTGACCGGAATCTTGGCGGGGGTCTTTTCCTTTGGGGTATATTGGGTCACCGGCGCCTATGTGGTCCGTCTGGTAGGCGCTTCCGGGGCTATTTTCGCGGTGCAGCTGGCCTATGCGGCCTTTTTCCCCAATGCGGTGATTTTTATCTGGGGTATCCTGCCCATGCGGGCCCCGGTCATGGTGTTGGGTTTTACCGTTTTGGAACTGGTTTCTTCATTTTTCGGTTTCCGCTCCGGGGTTGCCCATTTTACCCATCTGGCGGGCTTCGCCTTTGGGTGGCTGTACTTTCTCGCCCGGTTTGGCATAAACCCCTGGAAAGCGTTAACCAACCGGGAATAGTAGTTAACCAGTACCGTAATTACTCATATTACGCAAGGGTCCCAGGTAGAGAAGAAAATTAACCACGAACGACACGAAAAACACGAACGTTTCATTAGAACGTCATTGCACCGCTGATAAAAGTATTCTGCGCTTGCACTATTCTTTCCCATAATTAATTAGTATAGTAACATGGAAAGAATAGTTTACTGTCTTATAAATTGTCCTTCAAAGGATTTATTTACAAGCGGAGTAGATGAATCGCCGCCAGTAGAAATGAATTTCCTTTGAAGATTCAATATATTTTTATCAAGAGTATAATTATATGGAATTTCATATATTGCAAAAGTAATACTTCCACCAGGATGTTCTTTAAATATTTCAGCCATTGCCTCGGGATGTTTTTTATGATATTCTACCCATGCTTTCTCTTGAAATTCTTTAGTTTTTCTGTCTTCTATTGTTGAACTTTCATTCAAATACAAAATATATGGAGCATCAATTATTAATCTATTAGATCTATCAGGCTTAATTGTCCCATATCCCGCAATTCCGAGTTCCATATTAATAATTTCGAAATACCGATCATTGAATGTAATTATAGAAGTACCATCAACCTGTTTCCAGGTTCCATCAAGTTTTGTACCAAGTTCAATATCATGCTGCTTTATTGGCGAAGCCAATACGGTTTAATACCCCGGAGCTTGCTCCGGCTGAAAACAGCAGTATAATGAAGGTATGAGTAAGATTATACGAAAGGAACACAATGTAAGCATAATCATGTATCATATAGTATGTCCAGCAAAGTACCGACGAGAGGTAATAACGAAAGAGGTTGACGAAAGACTCAAGGAAATATGTCAAGGGATAGAGATAAGGTATGAAATAAAATTTCTGGAAATAG
>NZ_JAJQRC010000029.1:0-36745 GCF_046533115.1 Treponema sp. TIM-1 | reverse complement strand
TTTTTTTTTTTTTTTTTTCCCCCCCCCCCCCCCCCCCAATATGCACACAAAAATCGTTACCCTGTACTGATATACACCAACGGGACGTTCTATACGTCCGCCGAAAAAAAGCCCAAAAAGTCTGCAAAACAGGTCTCTTTTTTACTGCCAAAACACAGATGTTGGATTTCCCCATACAATCCAAAATAAATCGAAGCATGGAGGGTAGGTCTGTAAAAACGTATGAGCCTCCGCGGAGCAGAGCTCCGGGGTATTAAACCAGACTCCCGAATAAACCGTAAAATACGGGCGTGTGCCTGTATATATTTTTTTATCCCTATGGAGGAAAACATGAAAAGGATACTTTTTTTTCTGTTGGTTCTGATTGCCGGAAGCAGCATGGTGTTTGCGCGTGGCGGCCAGGGCGGAAGGGCCGCTGCCGCCAGCAATGATGTGGTTCTGTGGGCCTTCGCCGAAACCCACGCCCGTTATTTTGAATGGGTCGGAGCGGAGTATAAAAAGACCCACCCGGACTTCAATCTGAAGGTTGAGCTTATGGATGGGGACGCTTTGAATGACCGCCTGTCAGTGGTTATCATGGCCAATGGGGAGGGGAGTCCGGACCTCGTGGATATGAATGAGAGTGCTTTTCCCCGGTATATGTCGGCGGAAAAAATATGTTTTGAACCTTTGACCAGTTGGATACAGCGGGATGGCATCGGTGATAAGGTTGTGGCCAGCCGTCAAAATTTGTACTTCTATAACGGAAATTATTACGGCATTGAGCACGCCCTGACGCCGGTAACCATGGCCTACCGGAAGGATCTATTTGAAAAGTACAATATCAAGGTTCCCACAACCTGGACTGAGTACAAAGACGCGGCAGCGAAATTCAAACCCTACGGTATCTATATTACCGCAGTTAACGATATGCGCATCACCGGTTTGCCCGAAGAACAACTTGACGCTTTTGTCCGAGCCGCCAATGCCGATTACATAAACAGCCGGGGGGAACTCACCATCACTCCTACCTTCCGTCAGCTTGTGGCGGACTTCCGTACCATGCAGCAGCAAGGCTTAACCTTTTCCTGGGAAACCGACGAGGAACACTGGTCGGCTTTCCGGCAGGATATAATAGCCACCTACATTACCCCCGACTGGGCGGCGGGCTGGCTCAAGGACAATGTTCCCGAACAGGCCGGCAAATGGGCTATGGCGGCTCTGCCCAAATTTGACGCTAATTCTCTCGGAACTTCCTGCAGGGGCGGAACCGGTTTGACGATTATGAAATACAGTAAAAAGGACAAGGAAGCCCTGTGGGACTTTGTCAAATTCGCCCAGGTGGATACCAATAACGCGGTACAGAAATATAAAATGATAAACCTGTTCCCCGTTGTTTATGCCGCCATGCCCCTGTGCAGCAGCCCGGACCCCTACTATGGAGGACAGGATCTGGGGGCCCTCTATGCGCAGCTCTCAAGAGAGATGCCGGTCCAAAATCAGGCTCCGTGGCGGGGCGTCTGGAATGATACCATGGCAGCCAACGGCTACGATTACTACGAGGGGAACATTACCCTTGACCAGTACCTCAACCTGGGAGCCGAGGCGATAAAAAACCGGTAGATAGAAACGATTTTTAGCATTGGGGGCCGGAATGGCCCCCATAAGACACAGGGGCACGGGAGAAGACATGGAATTCACCAAAACCCAAAGACCTTTTCAATGGAAAAAGATACAACCCTATCTCTTTATTTCTCCTTTTTTTATTATGTTCGCTGTTTTTGGTCTTTACCCCTTGATCTCGGGGATCATCATCTCCCTGCAGGACAAGGGGGTTTTTGCCGGACCGGCGAACTATATAAAACTGGCGGGGGACAAGCTGTTTGCCAAATCCATTGCCAACGCATTCCTCTATACCTTGGGCAGTGTGTTCATCATCCTGCCCGTGGCATTGGGGGCAGCCCTGCTCCTCAACAGCAAACGTATGGGCGCCAAAAGCGGGGCGGTCTCCACTATTTTCTTTTTCCCCAACATAACGTCGGTTATTGTGGTAGGGATTGTATTCAAATTCATCTTCCGTGAACGGGGGGGCGTATTGAACGCCATCCTGGGCTTCTTTTCCCTGGGGCCCTTCAATTTCCTCAGCAATCCCCGGTACGGCATCGGCGTCATGGTGGCAATCGGTATCTGGCGCTACTTCGGGGTGAACAGCCTCTACTTTTTAAGCGGACTCCAGGGCATACCGGTTGAACTCGGCGAGGCCGCCCGCATCGACGGCGCCAATCCCTGGCAGGAATTCTGGCGTATCATATTCCCCCTGCTTCAGCCCATTTCCAAATTTATCGTGTTTACGGCGATTACCGGTTCTTTCGCCATGTTCGGCGATGTAATTACCCTGGTCGGATACGTCGGCGGTACCAGGTACTCGTACCTGTACCCGGTGATGCACCTCTATAACACCATGTTTCGGGAAAATCAGGTGAATTACGCGGCTGCCGTCGGCTACATCATCGCGCTTATCCTGTTGATCCTTACCACCTTGCAGCGAAAGGTGATAATACGGGATGAAGGGGAGGGACTGGTATGACGGAATATGTAAAAAGCAAACGGGGTGTTAAAAGCCTTGTGTTTCACCTTGGGCTTCTTGCGGCTGTCGTCGTCATTATATATCCGTTTTTGATAATGATTTCAGGGTCCTTTAAAACCGATCTTGAAATGAACCGCGCTCCCCTGCGGATATTTCCCCAGGACGGTACCGTCGATAATTACCGGACCCTTTTTATCTCGATTCCTTTTGTGAGACAGTTTTTCAACAGTACCCTGGTCGCAGCGGCCTATGCGGCGCTGAGTATGCTTTTTTGCAGTCTCGTTGCCTTCGGTTTTACCCGCTTTGAGCGGTTTACGGGTAAAAAAATCCTTTTCTCCCTGATACTTACCACCATGCTTATCCCTTCCCAGGTCTATATGGTGCCGATGTTCCAGATGTACCGGGCCTTCGGCTTTTTTGGTACCTACCTTCCCATGCTCATTCCGGCCTTTACCAACGCCTTCGGCATATTCCTGATACGCCAGGTCATGGACCAGGTTCCCCGGGAACTCTACGAGAGCGCGGTGATTGACGGCTGCGGAGAACTGTACATCTATTCCCGTATTGCCGTGCCCCTGAGCGTTTCGGGTCTGGGGATACTGGTGGTCCTGAATTTCATGGCCAACTGGAACGACTTTATGACTCCCCTGATTTATCTCAACAAGGAAGCCATGTATACCCTGCCCATCGGCCTTATGCGGCTTCAAAATTTTTACAAGGTTACCTACGGCGCTCCCCTTGCCGGGGCTTTTATTTCCTGCATACCGGTGATTATACTACTTACCGTGGTAGGACAGAAGTATTTTATTCGCGGTCTCATTGCGGGGGCTGTCAAAGGATAGGATTATGGCATTACTTGATAACCCGTTAAGCCGGGAAGAGCTCAAAAAAGTAATTGAAGGCAGGGGCGCGGCCCGCCGCGTCCCCATGATGATCCATGAATGGATAAATCCCGCTACCTTTAAGGAGCGGGCGGGGGAGTACAAGGCGGTTCTGGAGCACTACCCCTGTGACACGGTGGTAACCTATCTCAACATCCCCCAGGTATTCGACGCCCCGCCGGACGACCCCTCGTACCGATGGCTCAACTTCGACAATCCCTTCCCGCCGGGTGTCGCCCTGGATACCAATAGCGCCCTTGACGACTGGGCCAAACTCGACGGTGTTCTGGCGGATTTCCCCAACCCCAATTATCCGGGGCTTATTACCAAAAACCCGCTGCCTGAAAACGGCGTCTACCGGGTAGGACTGTGGTGGTACTGGCTCTTTGAGCGCCTCTGGTCCATCAGGGGGATGGAAAACGCCCTCTGCGACTTCTATGAAAACGGCGATGAAGTCCACCGTTTGTTCCGGGCACTGACGGATTTCTACAAGGCCCTTGTTGCCAGGGGCCGCAAAGAACTCAGACTAGACGCCATCTGGACCAGCGATGACATCGGTATGCAGACCTCCCCTTTCTTTTCAATTGACGTGTTCCGGGAATTCTTCAAACCCTACTACAAAGAACTTATCGATCATGTACACAGCCTGGGTATGCACTTCTGGCTCCACGCCTGCGGCAACATCAAGCCCTTCATCCCGGAACTTATCGAGATCGGCCTGGACGTGCTTCATCCCATACAGAAGTATACCATGGCTGAAAAGGAGATCGCCGCCGAATTCGGCAAAGACATCTGCATCTGGGGCGGCATGGATGTCCAACGGATCATCCCCTACGGAACCCCTGATGACGTACGCCGGGAAGTCCGCTTTATGTTCGACACCTACTTCCGCCGGGACGGACATTTTATGCTGACTGCGGGCAACAACATGACTATCGATACCCCCTTGGAAAATCTTAAAGCCCTCCTGGATGAGGCCCTAACATATGGAATAACCATTTGCCGCTAAGGATGTTACCATCGGTTTTGTACAAAGTCCGCAGTGTACTCGTCTGAACCTGAGGTTTTGAAAAGAGCCTCATCTTTCTCCTGAAAGTACAAAAAATGCGGTGATTACGCTCCAAGACGGCTTTTCGAGACGCCGGAAAAGAGATATATTTATAATTTGTGGTTGTTCGAAAGTCTGGGTTACTACCCCGGAACTTGTTCCACGGAAGCTCATGGTAAAGTTAAATTCCCATATTTTATCCAAAAAAATCATTGACAGTTCTGGTAAAATCCTTTATGCTTTTAATAGTAATGATTCTTAATAGCAGTGACTGTTTCAAAGCGGGGTTCATGCGGACTTCCGGTCCGGTGAAAAGCCTCAATACAACCCATAAGGTTGCGATGGTGACAGAAAATTTGAGCAGGCGTAATACCCGCCAAAGAAAATTGGTTTTGGAGGCGATCCACTGGGGGGATCATCCGTCCGCCCGGGATATTTTTGACGCCATCGCAAAAACGGAACGGATTAGCCTGGGGACGGTGTACCGTAATCTTATTATCCTGGAGGAAGCGGGGGAAATTGTTCAGGTTAAAAGCGATCCCCTGCTGGTCCGGTATGACCGGCGGCTGGGGCCCCACCATCATCTGCACTGCAAGGTCTGCGGCAGGGTGTATGATATGCCCCTTCCCTATGACGCCGTTTTTGACCGGGAAGCCGCTGAAAAAAGCGGATGCCGGATTGAAGGCCATTCCATTACATTTAAAGGAATTTGCCGGGCATGTATAGAAAAATCCCCTGAAAACCGGTTCTAAGGGGGCATCTTCCGGGTTATTTTTGCGGAAGGATGCTGAAAAAGTGAAAAAAGCGGTTGTCGTTGACAACCTTTTTTTGGGACGGTTATTAATAATCGTTCTTATTATGAATAAAAGGAGTTTATTATGGAAAATAAACTTACCACTGCCAACGGACAGCCCGTCGACAACGACCAGGCGTCCCAGTCCACCGGCCCCCAGGGGTATACCCTGCTGCAGGATGTCCATCTCATCGAAAAACTGGCCCACTTTGACCGGGAACGGATCCCCGAACGGGTGGTTCACGCTAAAGGAGCCGGGGCCCACGGGGTCTTCGAGGTAAGCCGCGCCGTGCCGGAATACACCTGCGCGGAATTCCTTTCCGATACGGGGAAGAAAACCGATGTTTTCGTCCGCTTCTCCACCGTCGGAGGCGAACGGGGGTCCGCCGATTCCGAGCGGGACCCCCGGGGTTTCGCGGTTAAGTTTTATACCGGAGAAGGCAACTACGATCTGGTGGGTAATAACACTCCCATATTTTTTATCCGGGATGCGATAAAATTCCCTGATTTCATTCATACCCAAAAACGCAACCCCCGGACCAACCTCAAGGACCCCGACGCCATGTGGGATTTCTGGTCCCTGACCCCTGAATCCCTGCATCAGGTGGCCATCCTCTTCTCCGACCGGGGGACCCCCGCCTCGTACCGGAATATGCATGGTTTCGGCAGCCATACCTATATGTGGTACAACGAAAAGAAGGAATATGTATGGGTCAAATACCACTGGGTATGCGACCAGCCGATTAAAAACCTTACCGGCTCGGAGGCGGACGCCATGCGCGGCACCGACCCGGATCACGCGACCAGGGATCTCTACGAAGCCATTGCCCGGGGGGAATTCCCCAGTTGGACCCTCAATATTCAGATCATGACGCCGGAACAGGCGGAACACTTCAGGTTCAATCCCTTTGACGTAACCAAGGTGTGGTACCACAAGGAGTTCCCCCTCATTCCCATCGGAAAAATGACCCTGAACAGAAACCCGGAAAATTATTTTGCCGAGGTGGAACAGGTGGCTTTTGCCCCCAGTAATATGGTTCCCGGCGTTGCCCCTTCACCGGACAAACTCCTCCAGGGCAGGTTGTTTGCCTACACCGATACCCAGCGCCACCGCCTGGGGACCAATTTTACCCAAATTCCCATCAACGCCCCCAAATGCCCCATGGGTCATTACCAGCGGGACGGCGCCATGAGTGTCAACGGCAACGGCGGCGGCGCGCCTGTTTACTACCCCAATACCGCGGGCGGGCCGGTTCCCGCGGGCGACCGGGCCACGCCGCCCCAAATAGACCTCAAGGGCGTCCTCGGCAGGCACGAACAGGAAGTTTCGGACCTGGATTTTGAACAGCCCGGCCTGCTCTACGGAAGGGTCCTGGACGAAACCGCCCGTTCCCACCTTTGTGACAATATCTGCGCGAGCCTCGGCGGGGCCCGGCAGCAGTTACAGTACCGGGAGGCCGCCCTCTTTGCCCTGGCGGACAAGTCCTGGGGTAAGGATATTGCGGACCGGTTGAAACTTGATTTTGACCGGGTTCTGGAACTTTCCCGGCTGTCCCCGGCGGAACGCGCCGCCGCTACCCGAGGATAAGGAGTGGTTATGTATCTACACGGATTATTTGCCGGGGCAACGGCGCTGATCATTATCGGACTTTTTCATCCGGTGGTGATAAAAGGGGAATACCACTTCGGCAAGGGTATTTGGCCGTTTTTTTTGATAAGCGGTTTGGGCTTAATCGCGGCGGCCTGCATCATTGCCCAGGTGTATCTTTCCGTTTTTTTGGGGATCACCGGCTTCACCTGTATCTGGACCATCAAGGAACTTTTTGAACAGGAAAAGCGGGTGGAGCGGGGCTGGTTCCCCCGGAAATCGTCCCGGCAGGAGCCCCGGCTTCCTGCCCGGAAAGCGGCCTGAAACAGCAGTCTTCCACTCCGCCGGTCCCCGGTTTTACCGGGGGCCGGCAATAGTTTCAAATGAAAGTTCGTGACGGTTGGTATTGGCCCACGGGTTTTTACCGTATGTTTAGTCCAGGGGGAAGATCAGGGCCTTGCTTTTGGGATCCCGCTGTTCCCGGGGCGGGGACCTAAGCCGGAGCAGGGTCCCCGGTTCCGGGGGTTCTGTTTTCTCCCGGGTCCCGGCAACAAGGACGAGGCCCTTGGCCGAACAGCCGTAACGGCCGTATTCCCCGGACCGGGGCAAGGGAAAGGAGTCGGAGATGATCCGTACCAAGAGCGGGGAGCCGGGATGCGCCGGAGGCTTACCGGTTCGGGGACCGGCCAGGAGGAAGGAGAGGACCGCCCGTTCCTTGGGGAAGCCCGCGGCAACGGACAGGGTTTGCAGGTCCCGGGGGGCGTCGGCAGTGGTAAAGGCAAAATGACACCACTTGGCTTTTCCCCTGCCCCCGGGAGTAAACCCACCCGGCAGGGGACAGGGCCCCCCATGGGGGCAGGGCGCCAGGGGGAAGCGGCCTTGTGCTTCTAAGGCGCCCCTGAGGGCGGCGATAAATTCCCCGGACCGGGGTATCCCCGGTTCCACCACCAGGATGGCCCCCCCTTCCCCGGCCAGGGCCGAAAGCAGCCGGACCTGCTTGTCCGCGAAGACCCCCGGGGCCCCCCCTTCCGGAATTTCGTTGTACACATTGACGGCGGTAACCAGGGCGGCCCGAGGTCCGTGAACCGGAGCGCCCAGGGGGGCCCGGATGGTTTTTATGACCCAGGGGCAATCCTTCCCCGCCAGGGTGGAGAAAAGGGCTTTCCCCGCCTCCAGGGCCGCCCCGTTCCGGTCCAGGCAGCGGAATTCCAGGGACAAGCCCCGCAGATCCGGCCGGGAAAGCCAGAGGGCCACGGGCAGGGTAAGGGGGCCCGAACCCAGGTCGGTAAGGGCGTTCCCGGCGGCCAGGGAGAGGGGCAATGCCGGGAGCAGCCGGCAGAGGCGGTAGACGTTCCAGGGGAGAAAGTACCTGAGGTAGGCGGAAAGCAGGGCGGGCCGGCCCAGATAGCCGCTATCCCGATCCTCCCGGCCACCGGTAAGGAACCGGGAAAGCTCCGCCACGTCCTGGGGCAGGCCCGAGCGGAACCGCCGGGGCAGGGGAAAAACCCGGTCGATGAGCGCGGGAAGCCCCTCCAGGAGGGGAAGCACATCGCCTCCCAGGGGGGGAAAAAGGGTTTCCAGGGGGGGATCCGTCTTCATACCGGGGTATTATCCCCCTTTCCAGGCCCCCGCTTCGCCGGCCCCCAGGCATGGACCGTAAAATACAGGTCCAGCAGTTCCGAGCGCAGGGCATCGATGTGGGCCCGCAGATCCGCCGAGGAACCGGAGAGCTCCCGGAAAAGCTCCTCCCGGGCGCCTTTCAGGGTAAAACAACGGTCATACAGCAGATATTTAAGCCTGAGGAGGATGCGGATATCCCCGTTGGAGTATACCCGCCGGCCAAAACGATCCCGTTTGGGCTGAACCAGGGGTATTTCCTGTTCCCAGTAGCGGATAACGTGGACCTTGAGCCCCAAAAGGGCTTCCACATCCCCTATCCCATAGGAAGTCATCGCCGGCCCCTGTCCACAGCGGCCCCGGACCGGGAGTTTCGGGGGCGGCGGCCCTCGGAACCGGCCTTTCCCGAAGACCGGAGTTCGATTTCCACGGGGATGAGGGAATACCCCAGGTCCTTACGGATCCGGTTCCGGAGGTAGGAAACATAGGCTTCCCCCACCGCCCCGGGCCGGGAGACAAAAAAGACAAATTTTACCGGGTTTTCCGACACCTGAACCGCGTATTTTATCTTAAACCTGGTCTGGGGGCCGATGGGCGGGGGGTATTCCTCAAGCCAGCGCTCCAGGGCCTGGTTGAGGGGGGCCGTCTCCACCCGTTTGTTGAGCTGGCCGTACATCCGAACCGCCGTGGCAAGCAGTTCCTCTATCCCGGCGCCGTCCAGGGCGCAGAGGGCCACAATGGGGGCATACTCCATCTTGGGAAAGAGAAACCTGGTCCGGTCCGCGGCGGCGGTAAAACTGTTTTTTACCGCGGGCATGGTATCCCACTTGTTCAGCGCCAGGATGATCCCCCGGCCCTTTTCGTGGGCAAGGGCGGCGATCTTCTTGTCCTGTTCCGCCAGCCCTTCCCGGGCGTCGATGAGGAGGATCACCACGTCCGCCTCATCCATGGTCTTGATGGCCCGGTTCACCGAATAATATTCGATATTTTCGGTAACCTTGGATTTACGCCGGATCCCCGCGGTGTCCAGAACCAAAAAACGCCGGTTTTTATAGAAGAATTCCCCCTCCACCACGTCCCGGGTGGTACCGGGGATATCACTCACAATGGAAGCCCCCGAGGCGGTAAGCCGGTTTGACAGGGTGGACTTTCCCGTATTGGGTTTTCCCACCAGGGCGAGCCGTATGGGCCGGCTTTCGGCCTCGTCCGGTTCCACCCGGGAAAAATCCAGCCGGGAGATTATGGCCTCTTCCAGTTCCCCCACATGGTCCCCGTGTTCGGCGGATATCATAAAGATGTGATCAAAACCATAGGAGAGGAGATTCCAGGCGTCGGCCTCCCGGCGGCCTCCCTCGGTTTTATTCACCGCCACCAGCAAACGGTCCCGCAGGGGCCGGAGGATGCGGATAAATTCCTCATCCTCCGGGGTTACTACCCCGGCTTCCAGGATAAGCACCACCAGGGCCGCCCCTTCTATGGTTTCCAGGGTCCGTCCCACCACCAGGTCGTCCAGGGTATCCGCGAGGGAGCTTTCCCGGTCCAGCTTGAACCCCCCGGTATCGATAAGCCGCAGGGGCTTTCCCGCGATAAAGGTATCCATGCCCACCGGGTCCCGGGTAACCCCCGGGGTAGGATCCGTAATGGCCCGGCGTTTATGCAAAAGCCGGTTAAACAGGGTGGATTTACCCACATTGGGCCGTCCCGCCAGGACAACCACCGGGAGGTTCCGGTATTTTAAATCGCCGTTAAATTCCATGAAACAACACTCCGGAACAGCTCAGACTCTGGGTAAACTAATCGGCGGAAAAGATTTTGGCCATCCATTCCTCCACCAGGGCGCTTACCTGGGAATAGGAATAACAGTTCAAGGCTTTCTCCGCCAAGGTCCGGCAGCTTTCCTGGGGAACCCCCCGGATGATCCGCTTTACCTGGGGGATGGAGGTGGCGGTCATGCTGAATTCGTCCAGGCCCAGTCCCAGGAGCAGCGCGGTAACCGCGGGATCCCCCGCCAGCTCTCCGCACATGGCCGCCTTGATTCCCTTCCGGTGGGCCGCGTCGATGGTTTTTTTCAGGAGCCGCAAAACCGCCGGATGGGTAGGCTGGGCTAAATAATTGACCTTTTCATTTCCCCGGTCCACCGCCAGGGTGTACTGGATAAGGTCATTGGTTCCGATAGAAAAAAAGTCCGACCGCTCCGCCAGGATATCCGCGGTCATCGCCGCCGAAGGGATCTCTATCATGGTGCCCACCTGGATATCCTGGGCATAGGCCTGGCCCCGCCGCCGGCATTCCCCCTTGGCCTCTTCCAAAAGTTCTTTGGCCTGTTCCAGTTCCTCAATGCCGGAGATCATGGGGAACATGATCCCCACCTTTCCGTAGACACTGGAGCGCAGGATCGCCCGGAGCTGGGTCTTGAATAATTCCGGCCGGGCAAGGCAAAACCGTATGGCCCGCCACCCCAGGAGGGGATTCTTTTCATCGGTGGCCTGAAATTCGGAGAGTACCTTGTCCCCCCCCACATCGACGGTTCTGATGGTTACGGGGAGGCCGTCCATGGCTTTGACCACCCGGCTGTAGGCCTGGAATTGTTCCTCCTCCTCCGCGGTATACCCCGAAGTGAGGAAAAGGAATTCCGAGCGGTAAAGCCCTATGCCCTCCGCCCCAAAACGCTGTACCTGATCCGCCTCTTCGGGGATCTCAATATTGGCCTTGAGGCACACCCGGTGTCCGTCGGGGGTTTCGGCGGGGAGCTCCCCCAGGGCCAGGAGGCCGTCAAACATTTTATGGTACTGGTAAATAGCCTGTTCGTATTGGTTCAAATTGTTTTCGTCCGGATCTATCAAAATTTCACCGGTACTGCCGTTGAGTACCAGCAGGTCCCCGTTGCGGATCTCCTTGGTGGCGCTGGAAAGGCCCAATACCGCGGGGATTTCAAAGGCCCGGGCGAGGATAGCGGTATGGGAAGTCCGGCCCCCCATATCCATTACCAGGCCCATGACCCGCTCCCGGTTCATGGACAGGACTTCCGACGGTAAAAGATCATGAACCACCAGAATCACATCTTCGGAAAGATCCGCAAGGGAAAATTTTGTTATGGACAGGAGTTTATTTAATATTCTGCGGGAGACATCGGAAATATCCGCGGCCCGTTCCCTAAGGTATGAATCCCCGGAGGCGCTGAGCTTTTGGATCAGCTCATAGGAAATTTCCCGAACCGTCCATTCAACATTATTCAGGAATTTACGCAGCCGGTTTTTAATCTGATCCTTAAAATCAGGATCCTCCAGCATCATGAGCTGTGCCTCGAAAATCGCCGCCTGTTCTTTACTTATTTCCCGGGCCGCCCGGTCATTCAGGGCCTTGACCTCCCGGGCCGCTTCATCAATGGCATCCAGGAGCCGCCGCCATTCGGACTCAACCTGCTCTTCCTCAATAGTATACCGGGGGAGTTCGGGGAAATCATCTTCCAGATACAAAAAGGCCTTGCCCAAAACAATACCGGAAGACGCGGGAATACCGGACAGCTTTTTCATTAGCTTAAAGATACCGTAAAAGGGGGGTCCCTGTCAAACACTCCCATTGCCTCAACTATTCTTGTATTTTCTGTCCTATTGGCGTATACTCAACAATATCTTTATATGGAGGAGAAATGATGAAAAAGAATTTGATGTTGGTAAGCCTTATTATGCTTGCCGTGGTTTTGGTCCTGCCCGTTTATGCCGGAGGCGGTCAGCAGTCCGCTGCACCGGGTAAGGTGGTTTTGACCATGGGCTCCTGGCGGGCCGATGACGTGGCCCAAGTGAATAAGCTGCTGGCGGAATACAGCAAGTTGAAGCCTAATATAGAAATCCGGTTCCAGCCCACCAATCCACCGGATTATAACGCGACCCTCAGGCTGCAACTGGACAGCGGGACCGGCCCGGATCTGATGTATGCCCGTTCCTATGCCACCGGGCAGGAACTCTTCAATGCCGGATATTTCGGGGACTGTACCACTATTCCCGGGGTTACCCAGAATTTCACCGACAGCAACCTGGCGCCCTGGCGTATGCCCGACGGCAAGATGTTCGCCGTTCCCTTTGCGGCGGTATCCCATGCGGTGTACTACAACAAGACCATTTTCCAGAAGGAGGGGCTTTCCATTCCCCAGACCTATGAGGATTTCCTCGCCCTCTGCGGAACCCTGGCCGCCAAAGGCTATACTCCCCTGGCCAACGGCGTGGCGGATGAATGGGATATCCTGGAGGTATTCTTCCTGGGGATGCTCCCCAACTTCACCGGAGGGGCGGCGGACCGGGTCCAATATGAAAACGGAACCAAGAAGCTGAACGACGCCAATTTTGTCGCCGCTTTCCAGGCCATGGCCGATGCGGCAAAATACCTCCCCAAGGGCTTTGAGGCGGTAACTTACAACGATTCCCAGGCCCTGTTTAATACCCAGCAGGCGGTAATGTTCATGGACGGTTCCTGGACAGCCGGGGTATATGCGGATGCGCCCTTTAACTGGGGGCTTTTCGCCATGCCCGCTCCCCGGGGAAAGCAGACCCGGATCACCTTCCACCCCGATATGGCCATCACCTACAATACGAAGACCAAGTATCCCAATGAATGCCGGGAGTTCCTGGCCTGGCTTGCGTCCAGAGAAGGGGCGACGGTC
Source organism: Treponema sp. TIM-1 (assembly GCF_046533115.1). NCBI lineage: Bacteria > Pseudomonadati > Spirochaetota > Spirochaetia > Treponematales > Treponemataceae > Treponema > Treponema sp. TIM-1. The sequence continues at coordinate 23,595 of NZ_JAJQRC010000029.1, read as the reverse complement.
GCTTCCGCGAGCCTGCCCCTGGGTTTCTTCCCCATGATCAACTTCCCCATTCAGCTGACGGATCCCCATGCCAACGAATTCCTCGCCTTGAATACCGGCAAGGAGACGGACGCGCGGTTTGTGTGGCCCAAACTCATGGACCTCTATGCCCCCATGAACCAGTCGGTGATCATGGTCCTCAAGGGTGAACAGACCCCTCGGCAGGCGGCCGACGCCATGGAAGCGGAAGCAGCGAAGGTAAGATGAAAAAAAACGGAACTGCGGCCGCGTGGGGCTGGATACCCTATTTGATCCCGGCGCTGGTCTTCTATATCCTGTTTATGGCCTGGCCCCTGCTGGATTCCCTGCGCCTGAGCCTTTATACCGGTTCCGCGGGGATAGGCCGCAGTTTCGTTGGTCTTGAAAATTTTAAAAAACTTTTTACCGTGGAGCAGTATTCCCAGCGATATTGGGGGGCCTTCGCTCATACCCTATATTTCTTTTTGGTTCATCTCGCGGTTCAGAATGTCCTGGGAATATTCTTTGCCACCCTGCTTACCAACCGGACCATGCGGGGCCGGGAGTTTTACCAAACGGTGATCTTTATGCCCGTTACCTTTGCGGTACTGGTTACGGGGTATCTCTGGAAGCTCCTGCTGAATCCGGTATGGAGCGGCCCGTTTATGACGAAAATCGGCCTGAGCTTCCTGGTCCGGCCCTGGCTGGGGGACCGGGCGACCGCCCTTACCGTGGTGTCCCTGGTTTCCTGCTGGCAGTGGATAGGGATCCCCTGCATGATGTTTGTGGCGGCGCTACGGAACATCAGCACCGATTACTTTGAAGCCGCCATAATTGAGGGGGCCAACGGGTGGCAGATATTCCGGCGCATCAAGTTTCCCCTCATTAGGCCGGTGGTGGGGATAATCGCCATCCTGACCTTTGTGAATAACTTCAACGCCTTTGACGTGGTTTTTTCCATGGAGAATGTCAACGGCGCCCCGAATTACGCCACGGACCTGATGGGTACCCTGTTCTATCGGGTGGGGATAGCCGGCCAGCATCCGGTGGGTATCCCCGATCCGGGTATGGGGGCGGCCATCGCCGCCATCACCTTCTTTGTCCTATGCCTAGGGGTCATCCCTACCCTCAAAGCAACCCAGGGGAGGGATTAGGCCATGGCGAAAGGTTCGATCAAACGGCAAAATCTGAATACCCCTTCCCATGTGGTACTCGTCATCTGGTCCGCCATTGTCATCTTTCCCCTATGGATAATGGTGATCAATTCCTTCAAAGACCGGCTTTCGATTTATCAGAGCCCCTTTGGGCTTCCCAAAACATGGAACATCGCCAACTACGGCGCGGTACTGGGGGACAGCGATTTTTTGGGCTATTTCAAGAACAGCCTGGTGGTAGTGGTCCTCTCCCTCTTCATCCTCGTTGTGGTCAGTTCCCTGGCTTCTTACGCCCTGGCGAACTGGCGGGGAAAAATCTCCCGGGGCCTCTACTTTTTCTGCATAGCCGGGATGATGCTCCCCATCAAGATCGCTTCCATCAGGATTTTGGAGCTGGTCCGTTCCCTGGGGCTGCTCAACACCATCTGGTCCCTCATCCCCATTTACGTCGCCATGGGGGTGCCGGTGGGGATCTTCGTCCTTACCGAATTTATCCGGGAGATTCCCCGGGAACTCACCGAGGCGGGGATCATAGACGGGGCGGGCCGGCTGCAAGTTTTTGCGTGGATCATCACCCCCCTGCTCCGCCCGGCCCTGGCAACGGTGGCTATCTACAACCTGGTCCCCTTCTGGAACGATCTCTGGTTCCCCCTGATATTCATCACCGACGAAGGGGCGAAAACCGTGCTCTTGGGCGTAACCCGGCTCTTCGGCCAATACCAGACCGACTGGTCCAAGGTGCTGGCGGTGCTGACCCTTTCGGCTATTCCCGTGCTGGCCCTCTATCTTATGATGAGTAAGCAGTTCATCAAAGGCCTTACCGCGGGCGCGGTTAAAGGGTAAGGATGGCATCAGGCTAAGGTAAATCCACAAAGGGGTGGAATCGTTTCCGGGGGGGCCGATACTTCCGGCAGGTATGAAAATAGTATATATATGAAGTATGAGCGCCGAGCCCAATGATTTTCCCTCCCGGGCGCCGGATTGTCTTAAGTGTACCTATTTTAAGGTTACCTGGGACCCGGCCTTTCCCCGATCCTGCGGGATTTTTGGTATAAAATGCCGGAACCTGCCGTCGGCGGAGGTTTATAAAAACACCGGCTGCCATTGTCCCGTGTTCCAACCCAAGAAGGGATTGAAATGAAGGGTAAAACGCCGGGACTGATCTATCTTGTCCAGCCTCCCCTGGTGCAGCTCAACGCCCCGTACCCCGCGCCCTATTACCTCAAGACTTTTTTGGACGCCCGGGGATACCGGACCCGGGTCCAGGATCATTCCATCGGCCTTTTTGAGGGGATCTTCTGTAAGACAGGGCTTGAAAAAATATTTACCGATGCCCGGCGGATCTATCAAAACCGCGGCAGCCCGGATGCCGGGGAAGGGTTTGTACCGGATTTGAGCAATCCCTATATCTTGTCTCAGACCGAACGGTTTTTATCCGAGGAAGACCGCTGGCTTGCCTGTATCGGCCGGCTGGTGGGTTTTCTGCGGGGCCGGGATCGGGAATGGGGCCACCTCCTCTCCCTGGCAAACGGGGTGCTCCCCGGGGGGCCCCGGTTTGACGCCTGCCTGGCTTCCCTGGGGGGGAATCCCCCGCCGGACGCCGCCCCCCTCCTGGCAGGCAAGCTCCTTGCGGACCTGGCCGATTTTATCGGCTCCGTCCTGGACCCTTCCTTCGGCCTGGTCCGGTATGCCGGGGCCCCGGCCGCGGCATACCGGGATTTTTCCGCGGTAAAGGACAGCCCCCGCCGTTATATCATGGCAGAATTTTACCGGCCCTTTTTGGAAGCGGTCTGGGATCTGGTGGCCCGGGAGGTGGGTCCGGGGGAAACCATGGTCCTGGTCATCACCATCCCCTTTTCCGGCTGCCTTGCTGGGGCCCTGACCTGCTCGGCTTCGGCCAGGGGGCGTTTTGGGGCGGCCTGCACCGCCATAGCCGGGGGCGGGTACGTGAACACCGAACTCCGCTTCCTGGAGGACGAAACCTTTTTCGACTATTTTGACTACCTCTCCTTTGACCGGGGCTATGGTTCCCTGGAAGCCATCCTCCACCGGCTCGAGGGCCGGGGCGGCGGCCCGGACCAAGCGGAACCGGTCCTGTACAAGACCTTGTACCGTGCTTCCGCGGATCGCCGTATCATCGGTTCTCCGGACCGCCCCGGCGGGGACGATACTCCGGGGCTGCGTTTGGACCGGGAAGCGTCGCGGACCGTGTTTCCCGACTACGGGGAGGTGGATTTTAGCCGCTACCTATACCCGGTGGACGAGGTCAACCCCATGCACCGGCTCTGGTCCGACGGGCACTGGCTCAAGGCCTATCTGGCCCACGGCTGTTATTGGCACTCCTGCGCCTTTTGCGATACCGCCCTGGATTATATCCGGGAATTTGCGCCGGTAGATACCGGGGCGCTTTTTCGGCACCTCCTGGATCAGGCGGAAAAAACCGGGGTCCGGGGGGTCCACCTGGTGGACGAAGCCGCGCCGGCCGCTTCACTGATAGCCTTGGCGGAATTGAATATTCGGGAAGGGCTTCCCCTGGTTTTTTGGGGAAACATCCGGTTTGAAAAGGACTTTACCCCGGATACCGCCGCTTTCCTCGCCGCGGGGGGGCTCCTGGGGGTTTCCGGGGGGATCGAGGTGGCTTCGGAGGCGGGTTTCCGGCGGGTCCGCAAAGGCCTGGGTTTGCCCGAGGTGATCCGGGCCGCGGCGGCCTTCAAGGAGGCGGGGATCCTCACCCACGCCTATCTCATCTATGGATATTGGGACGAGACCCCGGAGGAGATCATCAATTCCGCGGAGATCCTGCGGCGGCTTTTTGCCGCGGGTCTCTTGGACTCCGCCTTCTGGCACCAATTCATCCTGACCCGCCATTCCCCGCTGTATGCCGAATGGCAGCGGGGCCTTCATCCGGGGCTGAGGGTATCGGACCCCCGCTCCTCCGGTCCCGGGGGCAGGGGGAAAATTTTCGCCCTGAACGACCTCTCTTTTGCGGGGGAGGAGCGATTCAACCGTTTTGCCGAACCTCTGGACCAGCTCCTCGCGGCCTGGATGGCCGGGGATACGGCCCGGCCCGTGGAAGGGGCCTTTCCCTTCAGGGTTCCCTCCCCTTCGGTGCCCCCCGGGCTTGTAGCGGACCTGTTGGACGCCTATGCCCGGGACCGGGACGAGGAGCGGGGGGCCCTTCCCCCGGAGACCGGCCGGGTTTGCTTTTTGGGCTCCCGGCCCCTGGAGGAGGATTCCCCGCCGGGGCCATCCCTATTCTGGCGCTGGCGCCTCTCGGCGGAGCGGCTTTGCCTGCCGGCATCGGCGGGAAAGGTAAAAACCCTTTTGGGAAAAGCCTCCCTGCCCGGCCGCCTGAGCCCCGCCGCCTTTTACCGGGAACTGGAAGGGCTCGTCGGCAGCGGACAGGTCCGGGGGGTGTGGAAAAACCTGCGGAACCGGGGGCTGGTGATTATTCCTTGACCGCTCCGGCGGTAAGGCCCTCCACCACGAATTTCTGCCGGTCCCGGACGCGGCTACCGGAACACATACCCTGCTATCCCATAGGCGAAAAATGCCAGGCTCGCAATCATGATCACATAGGGCAGCTTGGCTTGGTAATAGGTGATGGGGTTAATCCCCAGTACGGAGCCGATAAAATAACTATCCCCCAGGGCAATCTCGTTACCGATCAGGCCCGCGCCGCAGACCGCGCCGATATAAAGCCCCGCCTGGCCCTGCAGGGAGGCGGCAAGTTCGAGGGCCAGGGGGATGCCGATGGCATACATGGCCCAGGGGTTATCCAGCAGCGCCCCCGCCAGGGTACAGATGCCAAAGATCAGTGCCGGAAGCACCCATGCCTGCCCGCCGATGAGGATTTTAACCATTTCGTTGAGCCAGTGGGCAAAGCCGATGTCTTCTATACCGGCGGCAAAACTTTTGCCCACGACGAACATAAGGATGGGCGCAACCATACTCTCAATACCATAAACAACGCCGTTAAAAAACTGACCGGGGGTCATATACTGTTGGAAACAGTAAAGAAAAAACATAAAAATTAACGCGACGATTATGCCGCAGGGGACGTTTACCCCAAAAGAGCCTGCCTCCAGGGAACCGATTATTATGGAAGACAGGATAAGAACCACCATGGGTAAAACCAGGTTGAACATACGTCCCCGGTATTCCTCCTCGTCCCCCCCCGTATTTTCGGTCCCCTCGGGCCAGGACGTCCCCCCCTCTTTTACCCGGATCACCCCTTTTTTAAGGGCGCCGACCGGGGGTATTTTATTGAGGGAAAGCAACAGGACAAAGCCAATGGTCAGGAACGCGGTAAAATTAAAACCAATGGACGAAATAAAGATCCCTTTTTGTCCACCGCTTATGGCGATCATCCCCGAAAGATACAAACTCGTCAGGGAGATGGGACTGATGATACAGAGCGCCATTGGGGACATCCCCATAACCAGGGCGGATCTTTCCCGGCATAGGCCCTTCTGATCCGCCAGGGGCCTAAAGCAGGCCCCATTGATAAGAATATTTAAGTATTCATCCAGGGGCATAAGCACCATGGTACAAAAGGAAGCAAACAGGGTACCGTTGCCGGTTTTAATCTTCCTTTCCACCACGGATTTAAGGGCGTTGATGCTTCCCGAAGAGGAAAAAAGACGGGTCAGGGAACCCATCAGCACCACCATCAGAATAAGATCCGCGGTTTCATTGGTGGCCGCGATGATATACCCGGTAAAGACACCGATAAAGTTGAGTTTTGCCAGCATGATCGTAATATACAGCAGCGCCAGGATGATTGATTCCAGTACCCGTTTGCTTATGATGATATAAACTACCAGAAAAATAATGGGGGAACAGAGCCATACCGGATGGATCGGCCCCGTAACCGGATCGGGACAAAACAGGAGGACATTAAAAAGCACAAAAAAAACGAGGTAATAATTAATAAACAGGGAGAAAATGGTTGCCCTGCTTTTACGGGCCGGTTTGTTCAAACCCCGCCGTGAGTTGATAAGCCTGACGAGTTTCCGGTACTTTTCCGTTGCCTGTTCATAGGTATTTTTCAAAAAAATACCGTAAATCTTGGGGTAGTTCCTGGCTAATGCGTGGAGATGTTTCGCGTCAAGCTGAAACAGCAGAACCGTTCCCCGGGCCTGGACATCGGCCAGACGTTTATCACCGGTTAGCGCGGCATATTCCCCAAAGTACTGCCCCGGAGACAATTCATTGATCAGTTCCCCCTTTTCCCCCCGGACATTCAGGACCCCATCCTCAATAAAATAGAGGGTCGTCGCATGGGATCCCGCCCGGCAAACATAACTATTATGGTTATAACATTTCAGAACCAGGCGGGACATGATGAAATTCAGGATATGCCGTGACTGTTCCGAATCATCCAGTTTGAAAAAATTCCGAATATAGTCACGGGTTATATATTTGGGTTCCACCTTATTGGTTCAATGCCGATCTGAAGGTTCTCCATATCCGGACATGGGCGTTTTCCGCCTCCTGACCAAGGTTCTCGATCATTTCAAAATCATTGAAATGGGGTAATATAAGGTGCTCCCTATATTGGGGATCAATATAGGGTTCCGACGCCGAATAGGTACAATAATACCCGCTGTATTCAAAACACCGCGCTCCCCGCTCGGGGTCCAGAATATAGTTAAGAAAAGCATACGCCCCTTCCGCATTCGGCGCCCGGCGGGGAATAAATGCCGCCTGAATGCCAAACCCTATCCCTTCCGAAGGGTAAACTTCCTTAAACTGGGGATTGGACACCCGCAGCCGGGTTACCTCCCCGGTATACATCACCGCCGCGGATATTTCCCCCGAGAGCATCGCCTGGTCCAGATTAAGGTCCCGGAATATCCGGATATTCGGTATGAGGGCGTTGAGTTTGGCCCCCGCCGCATTGATATCAGCCACATTTTCGGTGTTGTAACTTTTTCCCAGGGCCTTAAGGGCCATCCCGTTGATAACCCGGTAATTCGCCGTGATCCCCAGCCGCCCCCGCAGGGCGCTGTTCCATAGGTCCCCAAACCCCGTAATGTTCAACTTCACCTTGGCGGGATCGTATACTATCGTCTGGATCCCCGCCCCGTAAGGAACCGTATATTCATTATCCGGATCATAGAACTGATACTGAAACAGGGGATTGATATTGGAAAAATTTCTCATCCGGCTCTTGTCCAGCTTCCGGGCCAGGCCCTCGGCCACCACAAATTCAATGATGTAGTCGTCGGCAATAACCAGATCGTACTCCCCGCCTTCGGTGATTTCCAGCTCGGTGAGCATATCCTCGTTAAATTCAAAGGTTTTATAGACCACCTCAATACCGGTGGCTTGCTTAAATCCGTCGATGATATCCTGGGGGAACATATCCTCCCAGGTATAGAGGACCAGCCGCTTGTTTTGGGCAGACAACGGGGTTAAGGAACATACGGCGAATGCCAGGAGCATCCATAATCGAACTTTTTTCATACCCTTCTCCTTTCTGTATTGAAACGCGCGGATGTAATACCCTGCACCCGAGCCGGGGCGGGACCGCTTATTCCGTAATGGATACAATCCTTACATTGCCAAAGCTATCTATCCCCAGTCGTTCGCCGAGGGCATCGGAAATTTCGACGATCCGGCTTCTGGAAGCCCTAATCCGGTACAGGACCGTAGCAACTGCCTCCCATCCGTTGGTCAGGTTGGTTATCCGGATCCGGCTGCCCTCGGGCAGGGACGGGTGGCCCACGGTAAGCTGGGTCCCCTCATCTATCCGCATGGCAGCCCCCTCCTGGACAAGGTCCCGATCCGTTGTCCGGTTTACCAGGGTTCTGGTGGTACGGGGAATTACTTCGACCCGCAGCCGGGTCCATCCCGCTATGTTCATCTGTAATAGATCCGCGGCGGGAGAAGCCACATCGACCAGAAGCCCCAGATCCTCCCGGATCCGTCCCCCAACCTTTACGATAACTTCCTTATTATTTTCCATATTAGTAACTTTTAATTGGGTTCCAAAGGGAAGGCGGGGATGGGAAACCATTAACGCGGCGTTCCGGGCCCTATACCAGGAGCCCAAGCCTTCAAAAACCCTTCCCTGTTGGGCTGTGCAGGGTATTATCATGACAATAAGGGACACCCATAAAAACATCGCTTTCTTCATATCCTTACCTCCTGCAATATGTATGTTATCGGGATTCCATAAACTAATTCTTAATAAACTACCAAAAACTATAAATAACTCTGTTCGTTTTGACAAGCGGTTAGTAACTAATTTTGTCAAGAATATTGGGTCCTTCCAGTATGCGGGACAAAAGGTAACGTCCCAGCGACTGAGGGCTGCCGTCAAACGGTACCAATTCCCCAAACCGGGCTCTCAGCTCCCAACGGCTGCGGCGGGGTTGTTGATTTTCAACATTATTTTCGCATAGCATGTGTCCGTTTCATTCCAGTGCGTTTCTCGTCTTTATAGACAGACGCTAAATAGTATAGCTCAATTCCGGGCGGATCCGTTTGAGGAATTGTTTGGTTCGTTCTTCCCGGGGCCTAAAGATGATTTCCTCCGCCGGTCCCTCTTCTATCGTTACTCCGCCGTCCATAAAGATGATGCGGTTGGCGACCTCGGCGGCAAAGGCAATTTCGTGGGTAACAATGATCATGGTGACGCCGTCTTTCGCCACATTTTTTATGACCTTAAGCGTTTCTCCCACCAGTTCGGGGTCCAGGGCCGATGTAGGCTCGTCAAAAAGGATCACTTCAGGATTCAGCACCATGGTCCGGGCAATCGCCACCCGCTGCTGCTGGCCTCCCGAAAGCTGCAGGGGATAGGCGTCATATTTATCCTCCAATCCAACCCGGGCCAATGCCGCCGCCGCTGTTTTTCGCGCCTCTTTTTCGGGGACCTTTCGGGCGATTACCAAGCCTTCCATCACGTTTTCCAAGGCGGTTTTATGCCGGAACAGGTTGTAGTTTTGGAATACAAAGGCGGTTTTCCGCCGGATTTCAAGAATCTGCTTTTTGCTAATGCCGTGAAGGTTTACCGCGGTTTCTCCCAGGACAAGGGAGCCTGAATCCGCCCGCTCCAGGATGTTAATGCACCGCAGTAACGTTGTTTTACCTGAACCGCTGGGACCAATGATCACCAGGACTTCGCCTTCCCGGACAGTCATACTGATGCCTCGCAAAACAATATTATTGCCGAAGGATTTATGGACATCCTCAAGGCGTAATTTTATGTTATCGAGCATACTGGCCTTCCTTATTTTCCTGACAGCGGAATTCGATCTTGGGGCTGCTCCCAATCGGTTATGGGCAAAGCCGGAACAATTCCACGGTAAAGCAGGTAGGCAAAATTGGAATAGTAGGTTTCTTTGATGTAATCAAAACGGCTGCCTTTTTTGAATGCCGGAATCGCGTAGAGTTCCCGGGCATAATTCCAAAGATTCGGATAATCGATTAAACGGCGGCGGTTTGCCCGGAATAGGGGATAATAAACCAAATCGAACCTGAGGAGGCTTACCCACAGGCATATATCAGCCAAGGTAATGACTTCTCCCAGGAGATACCGGCTGCGGGAGAGGCGATCTTCCAGGGCGTCCAGCGCCTGATACAGGTTTTCTACCGCAGCGTCATAGGATTCCTGGGTAACAGCGAAAGCCGGTTCATAAACGCCATAGTTGATTTTTTCGGATATCCAGGGGAGTAGTTCTTCTATTTTCTCCCGTAGCGCCGGGGGATAAATATCCCTCCCGGTGTTTTTCAATTTTTCAAAGACTGTGGAAAAATCGTGGATCGTGTCATCATAGCGGTTATTGATCAGCCTGGACGTCTTTCTATCCCACACGGCGGGGACAGAGGGGACCCCCTTAAAGTCCGGGGCGGTACTCAGATACGCATCCCTCAGCAGGGTAAAGCCGTTTACCGGATCAGGCCCGGTACGTTCCCGAAAGGCCCACCCCCGGCCGTCCCGCAACGGATCAAGATAGGAATAGGACACAACATTTTCTAATCCAAGATAATCAATGATTATCTGTACCCGCTGCGCCCAGGGACATACGTATTGCAGATATACATGGTAGCGCCCGCTTTCAGCAGGGTATGACTCCGTTCCTATCCGTTCGCCAAAACGGAAGGTTTCTTCCTCACAGGACGCGACGCTATCGCTGAAGGCTGAATAAGCGCCGTATTTTTGTTCATCAATGGGACTTGCGTATCTTACTTCCGACATGATTTTTCTCCTTAAAAAAAATTGTACTTTTCATATTAATCACTGTTTTTCCCAATACTTTTCTTGAGGGCCTGTTCCAAATCCTCAATCAAGTCATTTAAATTTTCGATACCGGCGGAGAGGCGGATCAGATTATCCGTGATCCCCGCCTGTTTCCGCTGTTCCGGACTAAAGGTGGCGTGACTGCCGGTAGCTGGATGCTGGATCAGGGTTTCTACGCTTCCCAGACTCGCACCGGGGGTTATATATCGCAGGGAATCAAAAAATACGGCGATATTATAGGCGGGGTTGAGCAGAAACGAAACCATGGAACCGGGGCTTTTTGACTGCCGCTGATTAATCGCATAGCCCGGATGTTCCGCTAGACCCGGATAATAGATTTTATCAATCCCGGGATTATTCTGCAGAAACTCCACTATCTTTCCGGCGTTTTCCACCTGACGGTCAATGCGGACCGACAGGGTTTTAAGCCCCCGGACAAGCAGATAGATATCAAAAGGCTGCGCAATGCCCCCGGCCAGCCGCTGGTACGCACCGATTTTTCCCGCCAAACCGTCATCGTTCGTGGCCGCTGTTCCGGCGATCACATCGCTATGGCCGCTGAAAAATTTGGTGGCGCTTTCCACTACAATATCCGCGCCGAGTTCAAGGGGCCGCTGCAGGTAAGGCGATAGAAATGTGTTGTCTACAATAGTAATGATACCCCGTTTTTTTGCCGCTCTGGAAACCGCTTCAATATCGGTGATGTCAAGTAGCGGATTAGACGGGCTTTCAATAAGAACCGCTTTTGTTTTTTCGTTAAAGGCCCTTTCCAGTTGGTTCAGATCGCTCATATCGATAAGTTCATAGGAAAGGCCAAAGTCCTTAAAAAAACCGTCCAACAGGGCAACTGTTCCGCCGTATACGTTTTTAGTTACCAGCACCTGGTCGCCGCTCTTCAGAACCGCCAGGGAAGCGGCGATGGCGGTCATCCCCGAGGAGAAGGCAAAGCCGTGTTTAGCCCCTTCAAGTTCGGCGATTAAGCCCTCCAGATATGCGCGGGTCGGATTGTTCCCCCGGGAATACCCGAATCTCTCCCGTTTGCCAAATTTTTCCGACCGGTAGGTAGTGGTAAGATAGATAGGCGGAATCACCGCATTATAGGTTTTATCAGGTTTCTCATGCCCGTGAACCAATAAGGTCTGAAAATGCATAGGGCTCCTTCCTTACAATATGATAGATTAGCCTTTAGGCCGATTTTATTTCCGTATGCCCGGGAATCCTCAGTTTTTTCTCTATCCGCCTCATGAGTTCCTGTACCGCCATACAAACGGCCCAGTATATCAGGGCTACCACCACAAATACCTCAAAGTAACGGTAGGTTCTGGCGCCTATCAGTTTCGCCGCGGACATGATATCGATCACCGAAACGCAAAAAGCCAGAGACGTGGCCTGGATGGTACTCATCAGGCTGTTGCTCAGGGTCGGTATCGCCACCAAAAGAGCCTGTGGCAAAACGATGCGTTTCATCGTCTGTATGCCGGTAAGCCCCACCGAATAGGCCGCTTCGATCTGCCCCTTGTCGATGGATTGAATCGCCGCCCGCAGGGTCTCGGAGCTATAAGCACCGCAATTAAGGGAAAAAGCGATGATGGCAAAGGTGGTAGGCTGAAAACTGCTTACCACCACATCGGGATTCCCTTGCAAGGTATTCAGTATAAGAATACCAATAGGGATACCGTAGTAAGTAAGATATATCTGTACCATAAGGGGGGTTCCTCGGATAAAGGAAATATAAAAATCCGCTATCTGAGCCAACACCGGTATACGCCGGATCCGTATAATCGCGATGAAGAAACCGATTATCCAGCCCATCAGCGTAGCGGAAAAGGCAATCCAAAGCGTTAGAGGCAAACGGCTGAGAATCTCCGGAATTGAACGCAGCATATATTCCAAACTGAAAAACCGGTCGATCATAGGGCATGGCCTCTCTCGTTATCTCAAATTTTTACGCCGGCCCTTGTCCCGATCGGTCAAGCTGCCGGCTTAATTTACGCTTTATCGTGAATAGTCGTAATCAAAATATTTCAGAGAGATAGTAGAAAGCGTCCCGTCGGCAATGATCTCCGCAAGGGCCGCGTCCCACTTCCGCTGTATCTCCTTGCTCGATTGGGAGAAAAGAAAGTAAGAACGGGTCGGCGCGATTGCCTCCTGTATCTCATCGGGTAAAACGATGATGTTGAATTCCAAGCCCGTTTCTTTGATGACATTATTGACTACCACCAAGTCGGTCACCCCAGCGTCATATTGACCGGTGGCAACTCCGGCAACCTGTACCGGCACCTCGGTTTCGGAAACAATAAGATCGATCTGGGCGTCAGGATGTTCTTTGTTATAGGCTTGCAAATAGAGGGAATGGGTATTGCCGCCTGAGCCGATGGGAACCTTTTTACCCACAAGATCGTCGATGGTTTTAATATCGGTCCGGTCTTTTCGTACCACAATGACGATACGGTTTCGCAGGTAATACTCATCGGAATACAGGTATTTTGCCGCCCGTTCCGGAGTTTTGGAAAGGTTGTTTACCACTACTTGGTATTTGTTGGCGTCCAACCCGAGAAACAGGGCGGGGAATTCCGTTTGCTCCCATTGCAGGCTGTATCCAGCCCGTTTGGCGATCTCATTCGCCACATCTATATCATATCCGACCAGGGTTCCGTTGGTTTCAACCCATTGGTAGGGTTTTGGCCCCCCTGCGCCGGCGATACGGATTACATTTTCGGCTTGTTCCTTTTTGCCCGCGGCGGCAAGGTTCATAACGACAGCGGCGGCCATTACCGCCAGGACGATGATCTTTTTCATCATAAAGACTCCTTCTTTGACGATGCTTAATTTACCCTACGGGAAATTCATACTAATACTATGTTATTAATATGAATTTGTCAAGCCCATTACCTCATGGATGTCAATGACCAATAGAATATCGGTCCTTGCAGCATGCGGGACAAAAGGTAACGTCCCGGCCCGGTCAAAGGGCCTATTCCCCGGAGCCCGTCATGATTTATACTGGAGGCATCCCCAAACCCAGCCGGATTGGGAACAAGTTCGGTTTCAGCCCGACAAGGAGTCGCCATGCTTTATCTTACCTACGAATATTGTTTTTGGCCCCAGGGGGGGGTGAAAGCACCGGAGATCCAGTAACCCATGAAAAAGCAACGGACCTTTGTTTTTAAGTGTTCCGCCTGCGGCCACGAGGAGCCCAAGTGGCTTGGCCGCTGCCCCGAATGCGGGGACTGGAACACCCTCATCGAAACCGCCGTATCCCGGCTCCCCGGTCCCGGCCCGGGGACCAAGGGGAACCGTCCCCCCCAGTCGATCCCCCTGTCCGCGGTGGACCCCCAGGAAGGGGGCCGGATCGGCAGCGGTATCCCCGAGCTTGACCGGGTTCTGGGCGGGGGTATCATGAAGCGATCCGCCATCCTTGTCGGGGGGGAGCCGGGGATAGGAAAGTCCACCCTGCTGCTCCAGGCCGCGGCCGCGGCGGATACCCGGGGGAGGATCCTCTACATCTCCGGGGAGGAATCCATGGGCCAGGTACGGATGCGGGCGGATAGGCTGGGCCTCTTTGCGAACGGCGGCGGCGATCCCCCGGTAAAACGGAATTCCCCCCCCGGAAATACCTCCCGGATCGAGTTATGTTGTACCGGGAAGCTTGAGGATATTGAAACCATCCTGGAGGCGGTCAAACCGGTGATCGTCATGGTGGATTCCGCCCAGACCCTCCACACCGCCGAGGTTGGGGTGGTGCCAGGCACCATAAATCAGATGAAGTACGGCGCCTACGAGCTTATTTCCTGGGTCAAAGAACACGACGCCGCCCTGTTTCTGGTGGCCCACGTTACCAAGGAAGGGATCATTTCCGGCCCCAAGACCCTGGAACACATGGTGGACACGGTCCTTTACTTTGAGCAAAACGACGGGGATTGCCGTTTTCTCAGGGCCGCCAAAAACCGCTTCGGTTCGGTGGACGAGCTCGGGATCTTCACCATGGGGGAACGGGGCCTGTCCGTGGTGGAGGACCCCTCCCTGCTTTTTTTGATCAACCGGGAGGGGGAACTGCCCCCGGGGGTCGCTACCGCCGCGGTCCTGGAGGGGAGCCGGACCCTCCTGGTGGAGATCCAGGCCCTGACGGTTCCCGCCAAGGGTTCCATGAGCCGGGTTTTTTCGGATCGGATCGACTCCGCCCGGGTCTCCCGGGTTGCCGCCACCCTGGAGAAACACCTCAAGCTCAGGCTGTCGGATCAGGACCTCTATATAAACGTGGCCGGGGGCATCCGGATCGCCGAAGTGGGGGTGGAACTTGCCCTGGGCTGCGCCCTTTACTCCGCCAGAACCGGCCTTTCCCTGCCGGGCCGGGTGGCCATTGCCGGGGAACTCTCCCTGGCCGGGGAAGTACGGCCGGTACGGCGTCTGGGGGGGCGGATTAAAACCAGCCGGAGTCTGGGGTTTGAAACCTTCCTGGGTCCTGCCGCGGATGCCCAGGACCGGCCTAACGAAAAGCCGCCCCCGGTCAGTGAGACCGGAAAGATCATCGCCGTGGGGGATTTAAAATCCGCCATAGGGGCCCTTTTTTCCTGATCCTTCCGGAATACCCCGTTTTTTTCAATTTTTTCAATAAAATTCTACAAAAATTTATAAAATAACAAATAATACCTTGACGTGCGGCAAAAATTAGGGTACTGTATTTAGTGACAGGAATATTTTTTGAGTGTCTTTCATAAAAGCGGTTCTCTTAGTAGTCCGCTGGTCTCTATAAGACCGATGATTGCGTTTTTCTTCCCTGGTTGTTCTATTCCATGTTAAAAGTTTTTTTGCATCCCCCTTCTTCTAAAAAGGAGAAATGGAGTCGCTCATGTTGATGGGCGTGAATAACAGCGTGCCTGGACGCGGTAATCGGGAGTTTAACCATAAACTTCCGGTTCAATCCGGGTGAAGGAATTTTCTCAATGGCCAAGAAATTGTATGTCGGTAACCTCTCTTACAACACGACCGAGGATGGTCTGCGCAACCTATTTTCAGATTTTGGAAGTGTGGCTTCCGCGAAGATCATTTTTGATCGCGAAACCGGCAATTCTAAAGGGTTCGGATTTATCGAAATGAGTACCGATGAAGAAGCAAACGCCGCCATCGCCGGTACCAACGGCCGTGAATTTGAAGGCCGTCAGCTTCGGGTAAATGAAGCAATGGACAAACCCCGCCGGGACCGTGGCGCGGGGGGCGGTTATAACAGTAACTGGTAATCCCGCAGGTAATTGCGGGGTTTAACCGCCGTTAATGCCCAAAAGGGGTCGTTTTTTGAAGCGGCTTCGTTAGTGACCCCTTTGTTTTTATTTCAGTTTTCCGACGGCTAAAAGCTCTCCCATTAAAGCGGTGAGGGTATCTATATCTATCTCCTCAGAGGCGTCTTCCAGGGTTTCCTGTATTTCGGTCCAGTCGTCTTCATCCAAATCCAGGGTGTCGTCGAATTCCCCCAGAAAAAATGCCGCGATGTTCCCCACTTTTTGCAAAAGTTCCGGTTTTTTGCCCTGGATCCGTTCCAGGATTCTGAAACAGAGGTCCTCCGCCGCCGGTCCGCCGATCACCCCTGTCAAGAGCCGGGAAAATTCACGGATCAGGTGATCCGCGGTTTCCCGATCCAGGGCAAGCTCCGAAGACGGTTGGGATCGTTCTATTTGGGCTAATTGAGAAAAAAAATGATCTACCGGGCGCATTAGATACCCCGGGGGGGCTCCCCGCGGCCCCCCTGCAGGGCCTTGGGGGGACCCATAATCTCCGCCAAAACCACTGCCCGCTTGAGGGCCGGAAGGTAGTTGAGGTTTTCCGGGAAGCCCCTTCCGGCGGTCCGGAGCGGGGCCGGGGCCGCCGGGGTTTCCGGAAACAGCGGCGCCGAAGCGGGAATTTTGCTTACCCGGGGAGGCTCCTTCCGGGGTTTCGGCGGCTTTTCCCGGGGGGCCGGTTCGGCCGGCTCCGGTTCGACCGTTTCCAGAACGGCCCTGGCAGCGACGGGGCGCTTACGGACCTGCTTGTTCCGCAGCCCCCCCAGGATACGAAACAGGACAATGAGAATAATCGGAAGATATACAAATATATTGTTAAAAACTTCATCCATCCTGATACCCTCCCTTTAGGACCGGTCCCTACTTATCCGTGGGAGAGGAGCCCCCTATGGAAGTCCGCATATCCGTATCGGCCTGGATGTTTTTAAGCCGGTAATAATCCATTACCCCTAAATGGCCGTTTTTAAAAGCCTCCGCGATGGCCAGGGGGATCTCCGCCTCCGCCAGAACCACCTTGGCCCGGTTTTCCTGAACCAGGGCGATCATCTCCTGCTCCTTGGCCTGGGCCGCGGCCCGGCGTTTTTCCGCCTCCGCCTGGAACCGGCGTTTGTCCGCCTCGGCCTGATCCGCCTGGAGCTTGGCCCCCACATTGGCCCCCACATCAATATCAGCGATATCAATGGAGAGGATCTCGAAGGCGGTCCCCGCGTCCAGTCCTTTTTCCAGTACCCGTTTGGAGATGGTATCGGGATTCTCCAGCACCGATTTATAGGATTCCGAAGAACCGATGGTGGTGACGATCCCCTCGCCCACCCGGGCAATGATGGTCTCTTCGGTGGCGCCCCCCACCAGGCGCTCAATATTGGCCCGCACCGTGACCCGGGCCTTTACCTGGAGTTGGATCCCGTCCTTGGCCACGGCGTCGATGGTGTGTTTCCCCTTGGAGGCGTCGGGGCAGTCGATGACCTTGGGGTTGACGCTGGTCCTGACCGCCTCAAGCACGTCCCGGCCCGCCAGATCTATGGCCGCGGCCCGCTGGAAGGGCAGAGGAATGTTGGCTTTATTCGCCGCCACCAGGGCGCGGCTCACCTTCATCACGTCCCCCCGGGCCAGGCAGTGGGTTTCCAGCATATCCGAGTCCACCTCGATCCCCGCCTTGGAAAGCATGATCCGGGAATCCACGATTACCCCGGCGTTTACATGACGCAGCCACATCCCGATGAGTTTTCCCATCCCGACATAGGCCCCGGAGAGAAGCGCCCTGAACCAGAGGCCGAAAAAGCGGAAAAATAAAAGCAAAAAACCCAGGGCAACGATCCCAATCAGGACTATCACAATAAGCGAACCAAACATAACAACTCCTTCAAATTAAGTAAAATACTATAGTGAGAAGTTAAAAGAGAGGAATTAAGAGAAAGGAGGGAGGAGGGGAGGAAAATTTTTTACCCCCACCGCTTCCCTGTCCCGTTCCTAAGTCCTCAGGATTTTCTCCTCCCGTTTCTCTTGTACCACAATCCGGTTTCCCTGTACCCGAATGACTTCGACGGGGCTTCCCGGTTCAATAAATACCCCATCCCCTTCCACGGTATAAAAGCGGCCCCCAATTTCAACCTTTCCCGAGGGACGGAGGGTGGAGGCGGCGATACCGGTTTTACCCAGCAGGCCGCCATAGTCCTCGCCCTCGTCCGTTTCTTTTCCGGGCAGCGCACCGGGAATAGGCCCGGCGGACCTGATGGGTCCGGAGGCGGTCCCGGTGATCCGGGTTTTAAGGGTCAGGCCATCGAAAATTTTGATCCGGGGGCCCAACAGCGCGATGACCGCGATCGCCGTAATGGCCGCCAGGAGGCCGGCGCTTACCACCACCGCGTTCCGGCCCAGGAGGCCCCACTCCCATTCAAACCGGGGGATCACAAAGTCCTGCATGGAGAAGAGCAGGGAAATACCGATCAGGACCAGGCCGGAAATGCCGGCAACCCCAAAACCGGGGAGGATAAATATCTCCACCGAGAGCAGGCCGATACCCAGGAGAAAGAGGATGATCTCCAGGGAGTCTACCCTGCCCAGGAGGGCGCTGGAACCGAATACCGTAAGAAAGGCGATGATCGCCGTTATGCCGGGAATGCCGAATCCGGGGGCCTGGATTTCCATGAACAACATCACGATCCCCAGGATGATCAAAATTGTCTGCACCGGAGCGGATGTTAAGAAGCTGAGGGCCGAGTCGGCCGTACTGGGGATACTTTCGATGACGGGCCCTTCCACGCCCAAGGCGGCGAGGAGGGCGGCCCGGTCATCGGCAAAGCCCCGGGCCAGGCCGAAACGGCAGGCCTCCCCGGCGGTAAGGGAGAGAAGCTTTCCCTGGGGGGAGATCACCGAGAGGCGCTCCACCGGCGGTTCCTCCCCCTCGAAAGCCCCCTGTTCAAGCCGTTCCAGCTCCGTGAAGGTCAGGGCCTTTACCTCACCGTTCACCGAAACTTCCCAGAGTTCCACATCCAGGTCCACCATGGCCAGGGCTATTCCCTGGGGATGGCCGTTCCGTTCCGCCAGGGCCGCCATTTGGGACCGGACCGCCGCGACGGTTTTTTCCCCCACCGCATCGGTGGTCCCGTCCGCCCCGACGGTTACCGGCGCCGCCGCCCCTATGGAGGTTCCCTGGGCCATGTAGATCCGGGAACAGGCCAGGGCGATCAGGGCCCCCGCGGACCAGCTTACCCCCATGGATTCGTCGCTGTTTTGTACCCAGGCAATGGTTTGGGCTTTTTTTATCGACGTAATAAAGGAAGTTATCTGCAAGGCCGAATCCACCCGGCCCCCAAAGGTATCGATTTCAAATACGATAAAAGCGGCATCCCCGGCCAGGGCTTTCCGGACCTCCCGGCGTACAAAGGCCGTCATAGAGGGTTCGATATCCCCCCGGATCGGTATGATCCAAACCTTTCCCGCGCCGCTCCCCTCCGGAACCGTCTGAGCCGGCACGGGCCCCGCCGCCACGAGGGCCCAGACAAGACAGAGGATCCGGAAACTGAGGGTCCAGGGGTTCAATACTTTTTTAATGGTTCCCATGATTTTCGCCTTTCCCCAGGCAGACAAAACACCCGACCTGCTTCTACGGGTGCAAACGGAAATAACTTGAGCCGGCCGAGTGGTTCCGCCGCTTCAAAATAGCAAGTTTAAAAAGAACCTCAACGTTATCATCTTAGACGATTACGCGGGGAATGTCAAATCCCGCAATCCTCAGCGTAAAATAACCACGAACCACTCGGACCGGAGGAAGATAATTAACCACAAACCTCACGAACACCACGAACAAAGAGGAAGAAATCACCACGAAGGCGAAGAAGGCGAGGAAGGAAAGAAAAGAAGAAGAATTTAAGAGAGGAGTTAGGAGTGAGGAATGATGTCGCCTTTGCGCCTTTGTGGTGAATTTCTTAAATTCCGTTAAAAACATGACTTTCAAATGAAAGTCATGTTTGTCCTCGTGGTTCGTGGTTTTATCAGTATTTTCGGGACGACCAATAGGCTTCGCCCCACCGAAGTTCATCCCGCAGCCTTGACGGTTTGGTATCCTTATCGATAAGGACAAATTCAATGCCCGTCATTTCCGCCCAATCCCGAAAATACTCCGCGGTCAGGGCGCTGGTATACACCGAATGGTGGGCGCCGCCGGCGATGATCCAGGATTCGGCGGCGTCCCCCATGGAGGGGTGGGGTTTCCAGAGGGCCCGGGCCACCGGGAGTTTGGGCATGGTGTTTTCTATTTTAACGGTTTCGATTTCGTTGGCAATCATCCTGAACCGGTCCCCCAGATCAACCACGGTGACCAGGACCGCGGGCCCCGGGGCGGCGTCAAATACCATCCGGGCAGGATCGGCCTTGCCCCCTATCCCCAGGGGGTGTACCTCGATCCGGGGTTTTTCCCCGGCAATGGAGGGACACACCTCCAGCATGTGGGCGCCCAGGGCCGTTTCCCGGCCCGGTTCAAAGTGGTAGGTGTAATCTTCCATAAAAGAGACGCCTCCGGGAAGGCCCGCGGCCATGACCTTGGCGGAGTGGACCAGCATGGACTGTTTCCAATCCCCTTCGGCGCCGAAACCGTAGCCCTTTTCCATAAGCCGCTGACAGGCCAGGCCGGGAAGCTGGGGAAGGCCGTGGAGGTCCTGGAAGGTGGTGGTGAAGGCCCCGGCGTGTTCCGCTTCCAGCATGGCGCCCAGGGCAATTTCGATCTTGGCCTGTTCTATCATGGCGGTCCGTTTGGGTCCGGGACTCCGTAATTCCGGGGCGAGGTCGTAGGAAGCCTCGTATTCCTTTACGATTTTTTCCGCTTCCCCGTCGCTTACCTGTTTGAAGCGCTCCGCCAGATCCCCAATCCCCCAGGTATTGACCTGCCAGCCGAATTTGATCTGGGCCTCCACTTTGTCCCCTTCGGTGACCGCCACTTCCCGCATATTATCCCCCAGCCGCAGGATCACGGAGCCGATGCCGTCGAGCCGGGCGGCGGCGGCCCGCATCCATACGCCGATACGGCGGCGGATTTCACCATCCTGCCAAAAACCGGCCGCGACCTTCCGGGGCAGCCGCATCCGGGCGTAGATGTAGCCGTGTTCCCGGTCCCCGTGGGCGGACTGGTTCAGGTTCATGAAGTCCATGTCGATACTTGCCCAGGGGATGTCCCGGTTGAACTGGGTATGCAGGTGGAAGATAGGCTTTTTGTTGACCCCCAATCCGCCTATCCACATCTTTGAGGGGGAGAAGGTATGCATCCAGGTAATGATCCCGGCGCAGGCGGAAGCCGCGTTGGCTTCTTCAAAAATTTTCCGTATGCCCTCCGGGGACTTTGCCACGGGCTTGAGCACCACCCTGCCGGGGAGGACCGGGTCCCGGTCAAATTCCCCGGCCATGATCCGGGCGTGCTCCGCCACCTGCCGTAAGGTTTCTTCGCCATACAGGTCCTGACTGCCCACGATAAACCAAAATTCAAATTGTTTAAGATCAAACATCCCTAACTCCTCCCGATCTAAATTTGAGCTGCTTTGCAGCTCCGGTTTCAAACCAATTCCGCTATTGCAAGTTTTCCACGGCGGCGCTTTCTATGGCGAGGCCCGCCCGGTACCGTTCCATGAATCGCTCGAAACCCTGCCGGTCCCGGACGTCCGGTTTTATTGATTCTCCCCGGTTGCGGGCAAATACCCGCCGGGCAAGAAAATCCTCCAGGGTTTCGGTTTCCCCTTTTTGCCGCCCGTAGGCCGCGAGGAGCGCAATGCCCCAGGCGCCGCCCTCCCCGGCGCTTTCCATGACAGCCACCGGCACGTTCAACGCCGACGCCAGCAGGCGCTGGCCCACGCCTTTGGTTTTAAAGAGGCCCCCGTGCCCCAAAAGCCGGTCCAGCCGGATCTGTTCTTTTTCGGTCAAAATATCCATGCCAATTTTTAGGGACGCCATGGTCGAATACAGGGTGGTCCGCATAAAATTGGCCAGGGTCAGGCTGCTGTCCGGCAGTCGGACAAAGAGGGGACGGCCCTGCTCCAGGGCGGTAATCGGTTCGCCGCCATAGTAATTGTACGAGAGGAGTCCGCCGCCGTCGGCATCCCCCTCCAGGGCCTTACCGTACATGGCGTCGTACAGGGCGGGTTTCCCGACCTGGGCGACGAAGGTTTGCAGGACTTCGTTGAACAGCTTCATCCATGCGTCCAGATCGCTGGTACAGTTGTTGCAGTGAACCATGGCGACGGGTTTTCCCGAGGGGGTGGTGACCATGTCGATTTCGGGGTACATCCGGGACAAGTCTTTTTCCAGCACCACCATGGCAAAGATCGAGGTACCCGCCGAAACATTGCCGGTCCGTTCCGCCACGCTGTTGGTGGCCGCCATACCCGTCCCCGCGTCTCCCTCAGGAGGGCAGAGGGGGATGCCCGCGGGCAAATTACCGTCCGGGTCGATGAGTTTTGCGCCCTCCGCGCTTAGGGTCCCGGCGTTTTCACCGGCAGTCAAGACCCGGGGCAGTATATCCCCCAGGCGTACCTGCAATCCCTCCCCGCGGGTCAGGGCTTCAAACTGCTCCACCATGGTCCGTTGGTATGTTTTAGTTCCGCTGTCAATGGGAAACATCCCGGAAGCGTCCCCAATACCTAAGACCTTCTCCCCCGAGAGTTTCCAGTGCACGTACCCCGCCAGGGTGGTTAAAAAGGCGATGTCCTTTACGTGATCTTCCTTGTTCAGGATAGCCTGGTAGAGATGGGCAATGCTCCAGCGCAGAGGAATGTTAAAATGAAATTTTTCGCTTAAGACCTGGGCGGCCTTTTCGGTGGTGGTGTTCCGCCAGGTGCGGAAGGGGGCGAGGAGGGTTCCGTTTTTATCAAAGGCCAGGTAGCCGTGCATCATGGCGGAAATACCGATGGCCTGGGGCGGGGTAAAGGGAATGTGGTAACGGTCCGTAATCTCCCGGGACAAATTCCGAAAACTGCTCTGGAGGCCCGTCCACACGTCCTCCAAATGGTAGGTCCATATCCCGTCTTCCAGCCGGTTTTCCCAGTCATAGCCGCCCGAGACGAGGGGCACGTAATCTTCGTCGATGAGTACGGCCTTGATCCGGGTAGACCCGAGTTCAATACCGAGAAAGGTTTTACCCGCCCTAATGGTTTCTTTGATCCCTTGTTCCATACAATCAATCCCCTTTATTTTGAAGTTCTTGCTTTAGAATAAAGGTCAAAGGCCACTGCCGACAAGAGGACAAAGCCGATCCCGGAGCAGCAGTTACTTTTTATCGGGGATAGCTTCCATCTTCCTCAACGGCATGGAGAAATCTTCCGGGATTCCAACCGGCTTTGACAAATATTTTGCGTGTTCGTTCACGTTATGGTAACAAACCCATTATATAACGGGAATTTGGGCCTGTCAAGAAAAAAATGAGGTGTTTGTCGTTAATAAGTGATAAGTTCACCCCCTGTAGTAACGAGGGAAACGTTCACCCCCCTCGGGTAAGATAGGAGGATGAAGTATATGATGAGCACGAAAGAGCTTGCCCGACTGATGGTAATTAAGGGCGCGATAGACGGGGCCTACACGGTAACGCAGGCGGCCAGGAAACTCGGTATGAGTACCCGATGGGTAAAGCGTCTGAAAAAAGCGGTGCGGGAACAAGGTGATGGGGCGGTCATTCATGGGAACGCCGGGAGACACCCCGCAAACACGACTGACGAAGGGATACGGAAAAAGATACTCGCCTTGAAAAAAAGCGAGCCATACCAGAAAGCGAATTTCACCCACTTTAGGGAACTGCTGGAGGAGCGCAAGCAGATACAAATCAGCTATACCACCCTGGCCACTATGCTTAAAGCGGCCGGTATTGCCTCCCCCAAGACCCGCCGAAGCGCGGGGGAACGACGGACGATACGGGAACGGCGGGCGAAGGCAGGGGAACTCG
>NZ_JAJQRC010000028.1:0-37896 GCF_046533115.1 Treponema sp. TIM-1 | reverse complement strand
AACTCCTTATGTAGTAATGTTTTAGATTGATTTCCTATTCATACTACATTGGAGTTAGGACTTTTTCAATATCCTGTTTTGGACACTAGTGATTTCCTCAAAACGGTTAACATACCAGATCTGTTCAAATTGCGGGTATTGACGGGGCAGCGTTCCATCGGTCAGAAACAATACATCCTCGTCGTTTCCGGTTTCTCGCATGAGAATATACCGGTCTTGCGCCCAAATGACATACTGAAAAAGCGGCTTGTCATGTTCCGCGTATTTTTCAGTAAGCCGCTGAACGAACGTTTCCGAAAGGCCGTCAAATGCATTTGGGGGAATCACAAGGGTAGCCCAAAATGTTTTGGGGGAACCGGTCCTGCCCGGCACATAATTCCGTTTGAGATAGGTCCACATTTCAACGGGGTAGAGTTTAAGCGTGCAGGTTTCTCCCTGCCAGGCAATACGAAAATCACAATCCCCCTCAAGAATGTTAAAATTGGGGATGGTGTATTCCCAACCGGATTCTTCATTAATACCGTTCCAGAAATAACCGCTGTACTGTTTATCCAGGGACGGCCCCCGTTCGCCCTGCGGATTACCGGCTGAAGTTTCGGCGGTTTGCAAAACCGTGTCCTTGGCAAAAAACAGCGGGACGGCTTTGAATGCCCAGGTGTCGTCAAAAACCGCCTTGGTCCAGTATCCGGTTTCGCCCGATTCGTTCAAACCGGCGACACGCAGTTCCCGTGCGCTGTTACCCTGACCGTTCTGCAGTATCGTAATATGGCGGGTTATGGCGGCTTTTCCGGCAAGAGGAATGCGGGGCTGGGGCCGCCAGTCTTCCGCCGGGAGCCCCCACTCGGTCAAATTGGAAAAGTAATTTGTCCCGTCCCGGTCGGATTCATAGGGAACATACGTGTATTTGAAAAACATTGGGTCGCAGCCTATGGCATCAAAGTCCGCAAGGCGGGTATACATTTCCCCCGCTTCATTTATGACAAACATGGTTGACGCGCTTACCGAAAGCGAAACCGCCTTGAACGCGCCCCGTTCCGGCCCGATATAGTTCCGGGAAAAATCGCCGGGGAGTCCCGTGTCGGCGTAACAGATTTCCTGACCATCTTCCAAAAGCACATAGCTTGTGGCGATTTCCATGGTCCCGTTGTGGTGTTGATTGCCGAAAGGGTCTTCGTAATACAGAACATGGTTATTCCGCTTTCCCAAGGCCCATGACAGGTTTTTTGCGGTACGCTGGTCAAAGTAAAGCTGCTCCTCACTAGGCCAGCCCTGCCGGTCCAGCCATTCCTTGCTTTGATGGGCTATTGATGTATCGAAGCAGTAGCGGTAAAACCCTCCTTCCACGGAAAGCGCCGCCAGTTCATCGGCATCGGCGGCAATTTCCGCAATTTTTTGAGTTTTCGCAAAGTCCCATTTTAAGGCATTGTGGGGAAGTCCGGTTTTGGAAAAAAGCTCCCAGGCTTTTGGCTCCTTTTCCGGGTCAATGCTCTTATACCATATCAATCCGTCATTCAAAAGGTAATAATGATAGGCGTTAAACGTTTGGGTCCGTGTTTTGATATATACCGCTTCGGGAAAAATGCCGTTTACATTCCCGGTATCGTATAGCGTACCCACGGATTGCAGCCCGGCCTTGTTGGAATACATGTCTTCGCCGAGGTATATTGCTTTTGATAAGGCACATGAGGACAAAAGGATAGCAAAGATTAAGAACGCAGAGGCTTTTATTCTTGCCATGATGTCAACCCTCCTTGTCATTTATTAGGCACTATTAGCATCCACATGGGTTTTTTGCGAACCATAAAATGATCCGCACCTCCTAACTAATCCTGGTTAATTCAATTAATTCATTTTGGTATTTATGATATACCTTTCGAGATACATGGAAATCGATCCATACAACGATGACCGTAACTAATCCGAGTATACCCATTGCCAAGTCTGCTGCGGCAACAGGTATACCCAACGCTAATCCCCCGAAGGATCTATATGCCAATCCTGTAAGGATCATGGTAAGCACAATCCTTTTCCACGGTTTAGGCCACAATGCGATAAGCATTTCTACACATAGTTCTTTTTCGTTCATGGATGCGTTCCTTCCCCTAATGTCCCCCTAAAATGTGTAAGTCAAACCTACCCCGACAAAACAAAAGAAAAAGGTTAACTAGCGTTAAACAAAAGGGTAAATTTATATAAGCCTTTATTTAACGTATTAAGCCATAAACCGATAACCTGCGCCCCAGATGGTTTGTATATGCAACGGATTAGCGGGATTGTTTTCAATCTTATCCCGAAGGCGGTTAATATGTACCGCCACGGTTTTCATGTCTCCATACATATCTTCGCCCCATAGTTTGTCATACAATTGTTCCTTGCTGAATACCATTTCCTCGTGACTGGCAAGAAAATAAAGCAGCTCATACTCTTTATGAGCCAGGGTGATTTCGCTGCCATTAACAAAAACCCGATGGGTAGCCTGGTTGATTTGAAGCCAGCCGAAGTCAATTCCATCGGCTTTTTTTGAGTGACCGGCGTTTTGGGTAAGCCGTTCATAACGGGCAAGGTGGGCTTTTACCCTGGCGACCAGTTCGGTCATCGAGAATGGTTTGGTGATATAATCGTCGGCTCCAAGCCCCAAGCCGCGCACCTTATCGATATCCTCACTGCGGGCGGTTACCATCAGGATGGGTATATCAATTTTTTCACGGATTTCGCGGCAGATGCTTATCCCGTCTTTTCCGGGGAGCATCAGGTCAAGCAGAATAAGGGAAAAATATTCCGACAGCGCCCGTTCCGCGCCTTTTAAGCCGTCTTCTTCTATAGCAACAATAAAACCGTTTATTTCCAGGAAGTCCTTTTCCAGCGCGGCAATGTCTGTGTCATCTTCAATAATCAATATTTTTTTGTTTGTATTTTCCATTTTACCTATCCCTCACAATGGGCATCCGGATAACTACCGCAAGACCGCCGGAACCAGGCAGTTCCGCATGAATAGCGCCGCCCATACGCTCGATTATTTTTTTGCTTATAGCAAGGCCTAGTCCGGAACCTTTTATGCTGCGGGACGGATCGGCGCGGTAAAAAACATCAAATAATTTGGGGAGTACTTCGGCGGAGACTCCGGGGCCGTTATCGGCAAAACGCAGAAAAACAGAATTATTAACAATACCGGCGCTTATTTCCATGGAAGCCGGGTCCTTTGTTTTATACCGGACGCTGTTTTCCAGAATATTGATAAGCACATTACGGAACCAAATCATATCGGCCAGGACAAATACATCCCGGTGACTCTCCGTAATATGTACGGTAAGACCACGTTGATCGTATTCCTGCGCAACTTCTTCTATCATATCCCTGATCGCCGGCATAAGGGGAACACGCCGCAGGGCAAGGGGAAATTCATCCATGTCGAGTTTTGAAAAAAGAAAAAGCTGTTCAATGATATGTTCCATATCATCGGTCTTATTCTTTATGGTAGTAAAATAATGATCCCGCATTTCCGGTGTGGACGCGACTCCGGTTTCCAGCCCTTCAAGATAGCCCTTTATTGATGTCAGGGGTGTGCGCAGGTCGTGGGAAATCCCGGCTATCAGTTCCCGCCGGTTTGCTTCGTCCTTTTGCCGCCGGGCTGCGGATTCTTCCAGTTTAGCCGCCATTTCGTTGAAGGCATCACAGATTGGGCGGTACTCATCGTCATTTTGATAGTTTATACGGAAGCCGAGATTATTATCATGGATATGCCTAACCCCCTCACCCAAGGGCTGTAAAGGGCGGGTAATGTATTTTATCAAACGGTAGTTTAGCAGGTTGGTTATAATGCTGATAAGCGCGACAGAAAAAACAATGTATATCAGAGCGAATATACGGGGCCAGTCCTGAGACTCGTATTCCATTCCCTGCCTCGCCATCTCCTGCAAGACGCTCGCATCTTCAAGATTGGCGCCCATAATTTCAAACATGACAAGCTGAAATACAAAGCCAATCAAAAAAAGCCCCAATAGCGTTACGAGAACCGTGCGTATATTGGATACAATTATATACCGTTTTATGGTCATGGTCATTGCCCCCTATTAAATGAGACGGTTCAAAAATCTAATGTTTTGGAACTGCCTTAAATTCTCCGGTATTACGGTATTACCATACCACCAGGAATAAATTTCTGCATAGTCCCCTTTACTCCCATCGCATAAAGGTTCCGAATGGGACGGCAAGTTCCTTTTCCAGTTCAAGGATTGCCGCTGCCAGGTTGTACTGTTCCGATAAAAGCTGGTTTTCCGCAAGCAATACATTGTTTCGGGCGGAATAAACGCTTTGTAAATCCGCCGCGCCCTGCCGATAAGCATCCTCATACGTCCTGCGGGTCTCTCCGGCCAACGTGACGTTAAGACGCAGAGTTTCTATGGCCTCCTCTGACTGGATTATATTCCGTTGTAACTGCCGGACAGTATTCTGATGACTCAATATGCTTTCCCGCAAACGGTTTTGCTGCATGGCGATGCTGTCGCCGAGAGAATCAATTTGCTCTTTTGCCTGAGACCAGGGGAGAAAATTATCCAGTTTCATCGAAAGGGTTATTGAAAATTGTCCGCTGTCCATCCACTCTTCGGTTTTACCGCTATACATGGGTGAGGCGTTCCATGAAAAATTCAACGATGGTGCGTAAGAACTGATCCGTAATCCTCTGCGTTGTGCTTCAAGGGAACTGATGCTTTTTCGTAGTATCCCTGCCGCCAGAGGCTCGCCGTTTATTCCGGCCTGTGCGTTTTTTTCCGAAACGGAGAGGGTTTGCAAATTGCCCCGCAAGACGATGGTTTCTTCCGGTGGAATCATCAAAAAATATTTCAGGCTGTCCAGGGTGTTATTATACGAGGTCACGGCGCTCCGCATATTGGTTTGCTGGGTTTGTACGTCAAGCCGTGCGGAAAGTTCATCCAGGTTTGACGCCTGACCTATCCGTTGCAACACGCGGATTTGTTCATACCGGCTTTGGGCGTCGGCGGCATTTTGTTCCATGAGTTCCGTATTAGCCTGTAACAACAGGAGTTGATAATACAGCCGCCGGATCTGAAATTCCAGATCCTGGCGGGCCGCCGCATGGTTGAGCAAGCCTGCCTCATAATCCTTTTTCGTCCGTTCAATGTCCGTAATAATAGACGGCGAAAGCTGCAAAGAAGCGGAGAGAGAAAAACCCGGTGTCCATACATTGTCTTCGGGAGGAAGGGGACCGGTAATTGCCGTCGAATGGGCAGCCATAGCGCCGGCCTCCAGGGAAGGAATGAGGCTGTTCCACGAGCGGTCGTATTTCCGTTTTGCTGTGACACTTTCTATCCGCGACCGTTCCAGGGAAAGATTTTTTTCCAGCGCAATCTGAACCGCCCTGTCAATATCCAAGGTTGTTTCAGCCAAAACAGTATGGGCAATCAGGGTACACACACAAAGTAAAATCAGTTTAGTTTTCATTTTTTGTTTCCTTCCTTTTGCTGTTAATCAGCGAATATATCACCGGAATAAAGAACAGGGTTATGACCGTTGCCGAAGCAAGGCCGCCGAATACGGCAAGCCCGATGGGGGCGGTCATCATCGAAGATTTGCCGGGAAAGAACGCCATAGGCGCAAGTCCCAGCATCGTGGTAAGGGCGGTCATTAAAACCGGACGGAACCGGGACGTGCCGGCTTCAAGGCAGGCGTCCATGAGCGGCATGCCTTTTCGGATGAGCAAATTGGTGTAGTCAACCAACAGGATGCCGTTATTGACCACAATACCGATAAGCATCACGAATCCTATCATGGTAAGGGCGTTCATTGTCTGTCCGGTAATCAGGTGAATAGCCACAACGCCAATCACCATAAGGGGTATGGTGCAAAAATTGATGATGGGATCACGAAAAGATTCGTACTGCGATGCCATGACACCGAATACCAAAAGAAGCGCAAGGATTATAACCAGCATAAAGGATTGCAGCATCTTGTTTGTCTCCGCAGACTCCCCCGCAAAGGACGCATTTATTCCCTGTTCTCCAATGAGTGTTCTTATCGACGCCTCTGTTGCCTTAAGGGATCCCCCCTCGTGGAGGCCGGCGGTTATATGGATGGTTCGCGCCTGTCCTTCGTGGTTTATACGCTCCGGTCCCTGAGTTTTTTCAAGGATCGCAAAATTAGAAACCGGAAAGAGGGTTCCCTGGGCTGTTCCCATGGAAGAACGGACAAATATTTTCCCAAGGTCGGGAAGCTCGTAGCGATCTTCCTTTGCAAACCGCAGTACCACATCGTACTCATCGCCGTTCTGCCTGAAGGTAGTGGCGGTTACGCCGTTCATGGACGCTGCTATTTCACTGGCTATAGCGCTTGTGGAGAGCCCCATGTTGTAGGCCCGCTGCCGGTCGATGTTAACCGTTACCTGCGGCAACCCTGCGTTTACATCAATAGCAATGTCCTCTATCCCTGGGACCTTTTCTTCCAGCAAGGCTTTGATTGCAGCCGCATTGGCGATACCCTGAGACAGGACATCGTCATGAAGGACGATATCAATATCATCGCCGCTCAGAATCTCAAAATCCCCTCCCGCGAAGGCAATGGCCGTGTTGGGGAAGGCAGAAAAATGGGCGCGGAGTTTTTCCTTTACCGTGTCGCTTGAATCCGCCTGGGGATTATCAAGGTCAAGGACAATCGTAATACTCGCCGTATTGTTTCCACCATCGCTCAGGATAGAGCCGCCGCTTCCTATTTGAGCGGTAATATTCTTTGCCCCCGAAATTTCCGTTATGGCATATTCATGTAGTTCCAGGGCAACCGCCCTGGTGTCTTCATACCGGGTGCCCAGAGGCATGGTTATATCGACCGTGATAGTATCGCTGTCCATATCGGGGAACATCACAATATCCATTTTTGTCAGCGCAAAAATTGAACCTGCAAATGCGCCGGCTACCAGCAACACCGTAACAAGCCGGTGTTTCAGGGCCTTTGCCAGAAGCCGGCTGTAGGCCCGGTTTAGGGCGTCAAGACCGGAGGCAAGCCCCCGGTCAAAAAAAGCGACAACCCTGTTGCGGATTGGTTTTTGAAGACGGCTATGAACGGGCACCCATTTGCTTGCCAATACGGGTACCAGAAAAATCGCCACCAGGAGGCTTGATACCAGCGAAATTCCAATGGTAAAAAGCAAATCCTGCACCAAAAGGCCGACGATTTCCAGCCGGTCTTTGAAAAGCCAGATAGGCAGGAATACACAAATAGTGGTAATGGTGGACGCGATAATTGACGACATCACCTCCTCCCCGGCGAGGATCGCCGCCACGGACGGCTGCTCTCCCTTTTCACGGAATTTGGTAATGCCCTCCAGCACCACTATTGATGAATCGACGATCATCCCCAGACCGAGGATAAGCCCCGCCAGGGTCATCATATTGATCGTGATATGGGCCAAACTCATGGCAAGGAGGGTAATCAAAAATGATATGGGAATGGATAAGCCGACGATGATTGAGCTGTTGATATTTCTAAAGAACAGGAACAGCACCGCCATAGCGAAAACGATCCCAAGGATCGCGGCATTAACGAGTTCAAGAATCATGGCGCGGGTCTGTGTTGTCTCGTCCTGGATAATATCAAGGCTGATCCCCCCGGGCAGGGTCTTTCGCATTACTTCAAGCCGCTGGTACACCGAGTCGGCAACCCGGACGGTATTCGCGCCGCTCTGCTTCATGATAGACAGATATACCCCCGGCTCCCCATTGATATACGCTGCGGACTGTTCCTCGGCATAATCCAGTGTAACTTCTCCAATGTCTCCCAGCCTGATGTCCGTGCCGATCACCTGGGCAACTACGGTATTGGCGATAGCGGCAACACTATCATATTCACCGGAGGTTTTTATCGAATACTCTACGAGCCCTTCCTCAATGGAACCCGCGCCAAGCTGTGTGTTCTGCGCTGCAAGGACTCCCGCTATTTCGCTTATGGTTATTCCGTATGCTTCAAGGCGGTTCTGGGATACCGAAATCCGCACCAGCGCGTCCTGCCCTCCTTCAACATCACAGGATGCGACTCCTTCAATCTGTTTAAGCTTATCCTGAATGTTTTTTTTCGCGAAGGCGCGTAATTCATTTTGCGAAAATCCGCCACCGCTTATGCCGATACGCATAATCGGTTCGTCGTTGGCCCGTGCCTGCATCACCAGGGGGGAGCTCACGTTATCCGGCAGCACGGCTCTAACCATATCAATGTTTTCCCGGACCCGGTTCATCTTGGTGTCAATATTGGTTCCAAAATCGAACTCAAGCAGTATCATACTGGACTGTTCCCGAGATACCGATGTCATTTTTTTTATGCCGCCGGTATTCGCCAATCCTTTTTCAAGTATATCTGTCACCGACTTTTCGACTGTTTCGGGATCGGCACCCGGATAAGTTGTGATAACGGCAAGATAGGGTATTTCCACTTCAGGCAGCATATCAAAGGCGATATTTGAGAAAAGAAAGACGCCGCCAATCGAAATAAGTACAAATACTACCAGCCACAGTACCGGCCTCTTAACAACCGCCTTCGCTACGCTCATTTTCCGCCTCTGGCGATGACCCGCACGGTCTCGCCGCCGCTCAAGAACTGCTGTCCCTGAACAACCACCGCTTCACCTTCATCAAGTCCGGCCCGAATTTCGGTCCATCCGTTAAGTGTTACACCAGTCTCCACTCTGCGTTTCTCTACCTGGGGAAGACCCATTATAGTATCCCGCAGGATGTATACCGTGATTTCGCCGTGTTTATTGATGGCCGCTTCGACAGGCACGGTAAGCACATCACTATAGGTTCTCGTATTGATGCTGATAAGGGCAAACATTCCGGCGTTTATACGGCTGTCATTCCTGTCAAATGTAAGGGTTATCAGCTTTGTCCGTGAAGCGGTGTCCAGGACCGGTGAAACATGGCTGACCGTTGCGGAGAAACGTTCCCCCGGATATGCTTGCAGGGTTACTTCCGCTTTAAGCCCGGTTCCAAGCCCCGCAATTTCCCGTTCCGGTATGCGGGCGGTGATTTCAAGGTTGCCGGTAACGGAAAGCGTGGTGATGTTTGTGCCTGGGCTTACCGTTGCCCCCACCGAAAGGGGCATCTTCGACACGGTTCCGGCAATTGGCGCGTAAACCGGGCTGCTCATGTAGGTTACCCCTGGTTTTGAAGGGTCAACTTCGGCGATAACATCGCCCTTACGAACCTGCGAACCCAAGGCAACATAGACCCGGCTCAACTTTCCTGATACATCAGGGAAAACGTCGGCCTCTTGGCCGCTTACAATGTCGCCGTTTACCTCAAGAAAGGCATACAGCGTCCGCTTTTCGGTAATTTCCGTTTTCACCGAAAACACCGGTGTTTCGGATCCTGTCGGCTCCACCTTGCTTTCGTCTCCGGCGGCAAGCAGACCTGGGCCAACTATGAGCGCCCCCGTGATAATCACGGTTCCGAGAACCATCCCAACTGTTTTTATGCTCTTGTTCTTTTTCATCTTTCGCTCCTTAGAAATCGCTGCGGGAAGCTCCGGAAATCCGGCCGGGATTTTCTGGGCTTTCCATAATCCAAAGGTAAAACGAAAAGGTAAACCAGGTTTTAAGAGGTGTTAAACTTTTGGTAAACTTTCACTTTTTTCCTCATTTTGCAGGTTGTCCCATTGCTTGACGGTTTAGATAGGCTTCCCCTTGCCGTATGGAACACGGAAACGGTTCATGGGGGACCGTGTTACCTACCGAATAAATGGTACGGAATATTACAACATTTACGGCCTTACTATAGCAACCAAGAAAGAAGGGGGGACAAGAACGGAACTATGGATCAAGAGAGTGGTGGTGCAGGGCGGTGATGTGCCGTGGGAATAATTGGTCTGGCTGATATTGACCAGATGTTCCATTAAACCCTGATTTTTTTTCTTCCGGCAAAAAACCACCGTTTTGACACAATTTAGTCACAATTCTTTCACCATTTCGTGATATACTCATCAATTATGAAAGATAAACAGACGGTCCTGGTGGTGGACGATGAAGAAAAAATCCTCTGCCTGGTAAAGTCCTACCTCGAAATAAACGGCTATACGGCCCTTTGCGCCAAAAACGGCAGGGAAGGGATGGACCTTTTTGAAAATCATTCCGTTTCCCTGATACTCCTTGACCTTATGCTCCCGGATTTCTCAGGTGAGGAGTTCTGCCGTAAAATACGGGATATGTCAAAAATTCCCATTATCATGATCACCGCCAAAACAGAAGAAGCGGATATTATCCACGGCCTCAAAATAGGCGCCGACGATTATGTCACCAAACCCTTCAGCCCCCGTCAGCTTATGGCGCGGGTGGAAGCCGCCCTGCGGAGAACCGCAAACGATGAGAAGACGGGTCAACAGGCGGGCCAATTTTTACAATACGGTGATTTAATCATTGATACGGAACAGCGGAGTGTTACCTGCGGCGGAGAAACAATCGCCCTTACCCGTGATGAATACCATATCCTCGCCCTCTTAATGTCCCGGCAGGCAAAAATTTTCACCCGGGAAGAAATTGTGGAAGCCGTAAAGGGGGACGACTATGACGCTTTTGACCGTACCATTGACGCGCACATAAAAAAAATCCGCGCAAAAATCGGGGACAATTCAAAGTCCCCCACCTATATCACCACCGTATATGGCATGGGCTACCGTATCGGAGAAAACCCATGATAAGCCTTAAACACCGCTTAACCCTGACCTATGTTCTTTTTATCAGCCTTGCCCTGGTTGTACTTACCTTTATGGTAAATCAAATTACCCTGGGGATATTTACCGGCCTGGTCAAACAAAACATCGCCGAAAAAAGTGATGACATTGTTTGGATCAT
Source organism: Treponema sp. TIM-1 (assembly GCF_046533115.1). Taxonomy (NCBI): domain Bacteria; kingdom Pseudomonadati; phylum Spirochaetota; class Spirochaetia; order Treponematales; family Treponemataceae; genus Treponema; species Treponema sp. TIM-1. The sequence continues at coordinate 27,050 of NZ_JAJQRC010000028.1, read as the reverse complement.
GACCCAACAATATAATCCGGTCAGCCGGAGCTTCGATAGTGTTACGGTTGAAGCAATAGGGATGTATTTTATCCACGAAGGCTATATCCTGACGATATAGCCCACGAACTGCGTACCCCGCTCACCTATGTGCAGGGTTCTATTGAGGCCATACTTGACGGCGTTTGGCAGCCTGACCGGGAACATCTTACCGGCTGCCATGAAGAAATCATACGCCTTACCCGGCTGATACAGGAGCTCAGTACCCTGACTAATTTGGAATGGGAAAACATGGCCCTTAACAAAACAGATTTTGACCTTGGGGAATTACTCCAAATTACCGTTGAACAATTCAAAGCGGCGGCCCATAAAAAGGGTATCACTATCACCTTGAACCTTATCCCCAGCCCCATTAATGCCGACTATGACCGGCTTAAACAAGTATTCATCAACCTCTTGTCCAATGCCATAAAATACACGGATCAGGGAACTATCACTATTTCTGTAGAGCCGTCGGCTCTGCCGTCCGCGAAAAACCGGCGTATTTCCATTGCCGATACCGGTATCGGTATATCCCCGGAGGATCTGCCCCACATCTTTGAGCGCCTCTACCGTACCGATAAATCCCGAAACCGGAATACCGGCGGGACCGGGATAGGGCTCGCCATAGCCGCCGCCATTGTTTCCGCCCACAACGGAACCATCAAGGCCGAAAGCGGCAGCGGCGGAACCACCTTTCAGCTTGAACTATAACGTTTTAGGCCTCTTTCTTGACATAAGCAAAATTTTTTTAACCCCGGGAAATAGTATTCCGGCTTGTTTCGAAATGGTAGTTGACAATCCGTTATTTATCTGCTATAGTTAATTGACATTGTGTCAACTATATAGGAGTATGCCTGGTCAAAAGGAGAACTTTTAATGATGAATTACAGAAAACAAAGAACGTTTTACGGGGTTTGTTTACTCATTATGTGCGCCGTGATAGGCGTGCTTTCCGGCTGTGCGGCAAAGGCGGCGGCCCAAACGCCCACTCCCTCAGCTCCCGCGCCCTCAACTCCCGCACCGGACGGGACCGGAAACGCCTCCAAGGTCTATATGACCACCGACATAAGCCCGGCGGGCTTGGCCGCGGTTTACGAGGCGCTGGGACGTACCCTGCCCGGCAAGGTTGCGGTAAAACTCAGTACCGGCGAGCCCGGAGGTCATCATTTCCTTTCGCCGGATCTTATCAAAGACCTGGTTCAGTCGGTGAAGGGCACGATTGTGGAAAGCAATACCGCTTACGGCGGACGCCGCGCCAATACCGCCATGCATAAACAGGTGGCCATAGACCACGGTTTTACCGCAATCGCCGCCGTAGATATTCTGGACGAGAACGATTCCCTCTCCCTGCCGGTTACCAAAGGGAAAAACCTGCGGGAAAATTTTGTGGGTTCCCATTTCAGCAATTATGATTCATACCTGGTGCTCTCCCATTTCAAGGGTCACGCGATGGCCGGTTTTGGCGGCGCAATCAAAAACATATCCATAGGCATTGCCTCATCCCAGGGGAAAAGCTGGATTCACAGCGGGGGAAAAAGCAAGACAAATCCCTGGGGCGGAGCGCAAAATGCCTTCCTTGAGTCCATGGCGGAAGCCGCGGGGGCGGTGATGGACCATCTGGGAGAACGCATCGTGTATATCAATGTGATGAATTATCTCTCCGTTGACTGTGATTGTTCCAGCAATCCGACCCCGCCGGAACTGGACGACATTGGGATTTTCGCCTCCCTTGACCCCGTTGCCCTGGACAAGGCTTGCGTTGACCAGATATACGCCTCCGATACCCAACGGAGCGCGTCCCTCAGAACACGGTTTGAAAGCCGAAACGGTTTGCTTACCCTGGAACACGCCGCAGGTATAGGCCTCGGCAGCCTGGAATATGATTTAATCAAACTGTAGGGAATCTCCGGAAACCCCGGTTGGGTTTCCGGAGATTCTTCGCGGGATAATCGGATATGGCCGAACTATTCAGGCGGGAACTGATCTATCTCTGGTACTACCTCGATATACAGCTCCGGCAAATCGCCGGATACTGGATTTTGGGCATGATCCTGGGTTCGGTCATTTCCGTTTTTGGGAAGGAAAAAATACACCGCCTCTTTACCGCGTTACAGGGGAAGAAGCTCGGTGTTTTAGGGGTAGTCCCCGCTTCTCTTATCGGCATTGTTTCTCCCCTGTGTATGTACGGTACCATTCCTATTGCCGCCTCTTTTTCAGAAAAAGGTATGGAAGATGACTGGCTCGCCGCCTTTATGATGAGTTCGATTTTGCTCAATCCCCAGTTGCTTTTCTACAGCGCCGCCCTGGGGCCGGCCGCCTTGCTTATCCGGTTTACCAGCTGTTTTTTATGCGGCATTGCCGCAGGTGTTTGTGTGCGGTATCTTTGCAGAAATAAAACCTTTTTTAATTTTTCCGATTTTAAAGAACCGGCAAGCCATGACACGGACCCAAACCTTCTTTTGCGGCTCCTGAAAAACATCGGCAGGAATATCAGAGCCACCGGCCTTTATTTTCTTATCGGCGTAATCCTTTCGGCACTTTTCCAGCGTTACGTTCCCGCGGATGTGACGGCTTCCCTTTTCGGACGCGGCAACCGGGGCTTCGGCCTCCTGATGGCCGCTACCATCGGCGTTCCGCTTTATATGTGCGGCGGCGGGACAATCCCCCTGCTTATGGGCTGGCTGCAGAACGGCATGAGCATGGGAAGCGCCGCCGCCTTTATGATAACCGGCCCCGCCACCAAAATTACCAATCTGGGGGCGGTTAAAATTGTATTGGGCTTAAAAAATTTTATGTTCTACCTTGCCTTTACCGTCCTTTTTGCCCTGGCAGGCGGTTTTCTGGTGGACTATGTATTTTTGCGCTAAATGGAACCTCAGGAACCCCGGTTGGGTTTCCTGAGGTTCTTCAAAAAGCGCGAGATCGGAATAGCAAATGAAGAGAGGAGAAACAAATGAATGTACTTTTAATTAACGGAAGTCCCCGGCAGAAAGGCTGCACCTTTACCGGGCTATCCATCATCAAAGAACAACTGGCGGAAAACGGCGTTGATTCAACTATCTATCAGGTAGGATCAAAACCCATTGTCGGGTGTATCGCATGTATGAGCTGCAAAAAAACAGGGAAATGCGCTTTTGACCATGATGGCGTTAATACTGTTGCGGAAGCCCTGAAAGAAGCGGACGGTATTATTTTGGGTTCGGCGGTACATTTTGCGTCCGCCACCGGGGCGGCGACATCGTTCTTTGACCGGCTCTTTTACAGCATTGATAGAAAATATTTAAAACTGAAATTCGGCGCGTGCATTGTAAGCTGCCGCAGAGGCGGCGCCAGCGCGACCTTTGACCAGTTGAATAAATATTTTACCATTTGCCAGATGCCTGTTGTTTCGTCCTGTTATTGGAACCAGATTCATGGTTACACCCCGGAGGATGTATATAAAGACGAGGAAGGGGTGAGAACCCTGCGCGTGTTAGCAAACAATATGGCGTACCTGATTAAGTGTAAAAAGGCCGCAGGTATTGCGGAACCGGAAGAACCGCCCAGGGTAATGACAAACTTCATTCGTTAAACGGTAACGTGCGATATTAGTTTCGGACCTGCGTGAAACGCGCAATAATTTTTTTGAGGAGAATGAGGGTGTTATATAAAGCGTTTCAAAATGTAAACCTTTCATGCTTAGGTTTTGGCGCCATGCGTTTGCCGAAAACCGGCGAAGGTGAAAAAATTGACGAGCCGAAGGCCCGTGAAATTATCGAATATGCCTATGAACAGGGCGTAAACTATTTTGATACCGCCTATCGTTACCACGCCGGCGAATCGGAATTATTTCTCGGCAAGGTTCTTAAAGAATATCCCCGTGATAGTTTCTATCTTGCCTCGAAATTTCCGGGACACATGATGGAAAAAGCGGACAACGGTAAATTAAAATTTACCGGACTTTTGGCAAGCCATCCGCCGGTCAATTCACTTACCGAGGTTTTTGATGCGCAGCTGGAAAAATGCGGCGTGGATTACTTTGATTTCTACCTCCTGCACAATGTTTGTGAAACCGCCTGGGAATTTTACACCGATGAAAAAATCGGCTGTATCCGCTATTTGCTTGAGCAAAAACAAAAGGGACGCATAGGACATCTCGGTTTTTCCGCGCACGCCCGCGCTGAAACGATTGAAACGTTTCTTGACAAGTATGACTGTTTTGAATTTGCGCAGATACAGCTCAATTACCTTGACTGGACGATGCAGGACGCAAAAAAGAAATACGAGATTATCACATCACGCGGCATTCCGGTATGGGTTATGGAGCCGTGCCGGGGCGGCAAACTTGCGTCTCTCAATGACGGTCTTAACGCGCTGTTAAAAGAAAAACGTCCCCATGATTCTATCGCGTCATGGGCGTTTCGGTTTCTGCAATCCCTGCCCAATGTGCAGGTGGTATTAAGCGGCATGACAACGCTGGAACAACTCAAAGACAACATCAAAAATTTTTCAAAAAATAATCCGGTAACCCAAGCGGAGAGAGAACTACTCTTTACGATAGCCGGAAAGTTGGCGGATATGGTCCCCTGTACCGCGTGCCGGTATTGTTGTGAAGATTGTCCGCAGTCCCTTGATATTCCAAAACTCATTTCACTGTATAACGAGCATACCTACGGCAAGACGGCAAATCTCCCCTTTACCACCCTGCCCTTTACGATGGGCGCAATGAAGCCGGAAGAATTACCCTCAGCCTGTATCGCCTGCGGTTCATGCGCGAAGGTGTGTCCCCAGAATATCGACATACCCGGAGTTTTGCGGAAGTTCGCCGGGGAGTTGGCTGGGTAGTAAGGAGTATCTTTGGTCAATGAGCGCGGCAATGAATGAAACAGCGGTCCCCGGCATGAAACCGGCAACTATATTTACCATGACGGGACTTGTGATAAGCGGGATTATGATGTCCCCGCTGCGGCAGTTTTTTGATTTTTTCCCACTTGATGTTGCGTGGACGATCCATCACCTTTTGGCGTATTGGGGATTTATACTTACTTCAATACATATCGGTATGTACGTGAAAACGATGATGGGAATAATGCGTATGAACAACCTCGCCCTGAAGGGCGGGGTATTACACCCGCGCGTTCCAATAAAGACCTTGTAATTTATTTTGTGTAAACGGTAAATCATAGGGGGACCCTGTCTTCCCCGTCAATGATTGCGAATTGATTCGTTGCGAAGGGTACATGCCCAAGAACCCACTCTCGCGGGGGCGCCTTGGGGCGGAACCAAGGGTATGTACCCTGAGTCAAATACCTTACGAGAACAACATACCCCGACCGCTTGCGGCGGGGTTGTTGATTGAGGGCTGCCCCCCAATCCCTAATCGGCATTGTCCATTTTCTTGCAATGTTTTTCAAGCCCATATATATTAATTTCATCGCCGCTTCGTCATTCGGGAATGACTGACGGTGTTTGATGATTTTTTGAATCGTGTAATTCACCGATTCAATGGCATTGGTGGTATATACCGCCTTCCGAATCTCAGGGGAGAACTTGAAAAACGGTATGCTATCGTTGCACCACACCGATACACCGGACAGGGTAACCTGAAATATCCGTTTTATTACTTCCGTTTGGATAAACCGGTTTTCAAAGTGGATAGAATGGAATACAGAAATGGGGCATCTAACCGGGGCTTTCCCAAAACTTCAGTTTTAGGAAAACCCCCTTTTGGTCATTATCTTCCGGGGCGCCTTAAATCTCCAGATAAGAATCGGCGTAGAGGTTTTTACCCAGGATGATGTCCGCGGATTTAACGGTCTCCATAAGCCGGAGATCGCAGGGGTTTACGATGGCCGAGGTCAGGCCGCAGTGGATGGCCATGGCGATCATCACCGAATCCATGATAGGCCGGATATGCTTGGGCATCATGTTGGAAACATTGGAAAGGCCGCCGGTGGAATTAAACCCCATATCCGAAAGCTGGCGGATAAAGCCGAGGACCTCAAGCTGTTTATCCTGCATCCCCTTGATCACCAGAAACAGGGGATCGAACCACAGATCCTCCGCCTCCATGCCCAGGTTCATGCCGTGTTCCAGCATCTCCTGGCAATAGGCCATCCGTTCATCGTTATCCGCGGGGATCCCCTGTTTGGCGCAGAGGGCGATACAAATGGCGTCATTGGCCGCCGCCAGATCGATGTTGGACAGCCGGTCCCCGGCATCGGCGGAATTAACAATGGGTTTGCCCTTGGCCCGGTTGTATACCGAAATGCCCGCTTCGATGGCCTTCTTGTTCGCCGTGTCCAGGCACAGGGGGACATTGTCGAAATTCTCCTGGAGCAGTTTGACCGCCCACTTCATCAGTTCCTCGCCGGTTTTTTCTGCGGGGCCGATGTTTACATCCAGGTAGACCGCCCCGGCATCAAGCTGTTCCTTTGCCCGTTTCAGGATGGGCGCCGGGTCCCTGGCATCCATGGCCGCGCGGATTACCGGCGAAATACAGTGAATTCGTTCACCGATGGTTATAAATTTACCCATAACAAAACCTCCAAAAAATATGCCGGAATGGTTTCCGGTTACTCAAGATAACCGGCTGCTAGGCCGTAAGCTCCTTAAGAAATTTGACCACCCCCACCGCTTCATTGGGGGCAACGATGATCTTCCACCCCGGCAGATTCTCCTCAAGCTCCCCCTTAAGGACCGCGACCTTGCCGGGGATGATGAGGCTCCGGTTCTTTATCTTGACCTCAATCTCCTGCTCCTTAATAAACCGGGCAATGGAACTGGCCGACAGTTTCCCCGCCGCCCAGGCGGTGAGGACCGAATACCCTCCGGCATCGGATATCAGCAGGTTTACCGGGACCCCGGAACGTTCCAGCTCCCCGGACACGATAAAGTAGGTGAGGGCGAAGTCCACGGTGGTGGCGCAGAGGGCGTTTTCGTCCGCCCCGTTGAGGGGGTAGATCCCCGGTTCGACCTTCATGGGCTTTTGGGGATCCGTGTAGATGTTCTGCCGCAGCCCGAAAAGGGGGAGGGCCTGGGCATAGGTCATTTCCTCCAGGATGATGATGGAGCCGTATTTAAGAGTAAAGAGGGAGGCTAAGGCCACCTGCAGGGGGTGATCCGCTGGGGCGAGTTTTGCCACGTTGACGATGGAGGGGTAACCCATGGTACGATCCCCGTCTTTGAGGCTGGCCCGGCGGATCTGGACCGCGTTGGCAAAGGCATCCTTTATGGAGGCCGCCCCCACATCCAATACGAGGTTTTTGTTCCCCAGCCCTTCCAGGGCATGAACCGTATCGTAGAGGCTGTCCAGACTGCTCCCCGTAACCCCCAGGACAACCCCCGCTTCGGCTGCCAGGGCGCTCATCTCCTGATAGTTGGACTCGTTGGCGCCGTTGAGGACGGGTTTACTCCCCTTGGCGAGTTCCAGGGCGGCCCGGGCCACGGCAGGATCGGAAACTTCCAGGATCAGGGTGCGTTTTGTCCCCAGGGCCTTCGTAACCGCCGCAAGAAAGGCATCCGTATCGCCGGTGTATTCCACATTGACCAGTTCCACGTACATCCGTTCCCCGATCCGCTCGTAGTCTATTTTTTGCAGTTCCTCCAGGGCCTTATCCACCGTATCGGGTTTTACCGTGACGGCGTAGAGGCTCTTGGAAACAAAGGTTTTCTCGTGCCGGTAGAGTACCGTTTCCCCGCCGATCCGGTACTCCCCTCCCCCGGTGCCGATGGTAAGGCTTTTCATGGGGGGGGACGTGGCTTCCCCCAGCTTCTCCAGGGCCTCCGGAGACAGATGGGGGCATTTGTCCAGGGTAAGGGCGCCCTGGGCAACCTTCATGGCAAAGGCCATACAGGTCGGATTGCCGCAGGCCTTGCAGTTTGTTTTGGGGGTAAATTTGAATATATCCAGTCCTTTAAGTGCCATGGTGGATCTCCTTTTCCGAATTACATCAGTTCCGAGATGAACTTTGAAATGGCGGCCACCGAAACCGGGTGCCGCAGGATCACCGCGTTGGAACCGGCGGTAAGGGCCGCCGCCGCGGTGGCGATCTCCATATCAATGCCCCGCTGTTCCACGGGCCCCCATTCGGGGATTTCCTCTTCGGAAACCACCGATTCCTTAACCGCCCAAGCCTCCCCCGCCACCGGGGTCACGATGGGCAGCTGGAGCATAAGGTCGTTTTGGGCGAGGGCGGCGCCTTTGACCCGGTCCATGGTGGAGGCGACGTACTCAAAGCCATACCCCGCGGCGGCGGTTCCCACGTTCATAACCACATTGCCCCCGCCGACGCCGAGCTGGGAGATGAGGACGTTGAGCTGCTTTGCCAGGTTGATATCCACCGCGGATTCCGCCCCTATCTTCTGGCCATAGGCCATAACCGCCGCCACCGCAACGGCCTTGTGGTTCTCTTCCTTGGCAGAGAGGAGCAGAACGTTTTTACCCTGCAGGGCCTCGGCTATTTTTTCAAAGAGTTTGCCGTCCTTTTCGGCGTTTTTGCTGCCCTGAATGACCAGGGGCAGGATCGACACTTCGGCGGCTTCCCGGCAGAGGGCCACACAGTCCTCGATGGATCGGTTTTCCCCATTGGGATCGGCACTTTCCAGTACCAGGCTGACAAAGTCGGCGCCGGGCATCTGGCCGGCCCGTTTTACCACCCCGGCGATACCCTCCGCCCCCGCGTAAAAGGCGGCGATCCCCGGTATGTTCCGGTCGGGACCGCGATCCGAGACCTCAACCCCTACCTTGGGGGGATTTTTTATCGGGGAATCAAAGCTATATAGCGGAAATACATTTTCACCGCCCAGGGTGACGGCGTTATCCCCCGTACCAATCACCACTTCCTTGATGGACGCCGTGAATTTCTGCGGAACACGCTTAAATGGCATAATGGACCTCTCTTTGTGAAAAATTATTATCCAAGGCGCCCCCAAAAACATACGTCTTGGGAAATACCGCCTTCTATCGGGGAAAAAGCGGACCGGCATACTTTGGACGCAACCGCTTTTCCCATAACCGGTTTCAGATCCGAGATTTTGAAACCGCCTCATCTAATACTTCCCGATTTATAGATAGTGTAACCCTTGTTTTCCTATCAAACAAGTCCCAATGAGGCGGATTTTGAAACTGAAGTTTAGAAAATGGGTCTATCATGGGCCTGAGCAGGCGGACGATACTGGATTTGGCTTCCGGTCGCTCTCCTCCTGTTCGCTCCCTCCAGCCCGTCTCCGCCTCTTTCGGCGCATCCGTGCGCCTCAACCCTGGAAAGGCTATCGCCTTTCCAGGGCACGGGGCTCCGGTTCAAATCCAGCCTTTACTAAAATAGTTTGCTTTAATTGGACGATACTGGATTTGAACCAGTGACTTCTACCGTGTGAAGGTAGCACTCTCCCGCTGAGTTAATCGTCCGGCAGATATATTAGCATACCATCCGCGGGGGAATCATGTCAATGGTATGCAGTAAGACATCGAAAAAGCAACCGAAAAGAGAGGTTTTGGACATTATGAAAAGGTAACCCAAATTGGCACACTTCCGGTGAACGAAAAGCGGTAACACGGGAAACCAGAGGGGAGTACCACAAAGCGAGCAAGAAAGAAAAAGGCTTGATACTGGACCAGTACGTCCGGCTCGCCGGATATAACCGAAAGTACGCCGTCCGCGTCCGTTACACCGACGAAGAGCGAAATACGCCGGGATTTTGCCAAACAGACACCGCGAACTTTAGTTCGACACCACTGCGGCGACTCCGATTCGGGGGAATTTAACCTCATTCTTAGCCCCCTTAACCTCATCGAGTTCCACAGCGATAACGGCTCGGAGTTCATTAACTGCGATACCATCAACTGGCGATGGTAGGTAAAAGCTGCATAGCCTGGCTCCATGCATCCTGCTTCCTACCTTTTTTCCCTGCAACCTCGATACCGGTTGACCTGGTCTCGCTGTATTTTCCCGCCTTGTCATTCCAAAAGCGGGCGTACCAGAAGACCCCTGATTGAGTCGGTTTCTTATAAAGAGAAAACGGACTACGCATACATACTCTCCTTCGGCCAAAAGTATCACTTTTGTATCACTTTTAGCCTTCAGCACGTTGCGTCGTCCGTTTTTCGGTCCGACTAATTCCTTATACCGTAACAACTTACGTTTGAGGCTGAGAGGATTCGAACCTCCGACCTTCAGATCCGCAATCTGAAGCTCTATCCAGCTGAGCTACAACCTCTTGAATTTATGGCATATCACCATGCGTCAAAATTTTCGAAGACAACCAGTTCCTTATCTAGGTTAGCGTTATCTTATCCAGAAGATTTAGTATAAATTAGGATGTATCGGCATGTCAAGAAGTGTCAGCGGATAGAACAGCCTACCAGGGACAAAACTCCCCGCCTATGGTATACTGGGATATGGCTTTTATTCATGGAATAGGGTTTAGCGGGAGTCCCAGCCCACCGGCGATCGATCTGCACTGCGATTCGGTTGGATTTCTGGGCCGGGGCATTGACCTCAGGCAGGAGAATCCCCAGGGGCATGTGGATCTGCCCCGGCTTCGGCGGGGGGCGGTGGGGCTCCAGGTGTTTGCCGCCTTTGTACCTTCTTCAACGGTGGCGGCTTTTTCCGCGGCTCTGGAGATGCTTGACCGGATAGACGAATTTGCCGCCTCGGATCCCCTGCTTGTCTCCGTGGAGACCGCGGAAGAAAGCATCGAAGCCATAGCCCGGGGGCAAACGGCGGTCCTGCGGGCCGTTGAAAACGGCTTGGCCATTGAGGATTCCCTGGATAACCTTGCGGCCCTGCGCCGCCGGAAGGTCCGGATCATGACCCTGGTTCACCTCCAGGATCTAAGCTGGGCCGCTTCCTGTACCGGTACCGGCTCACCCCTTGATACGGGGGATACCGGAGGCGGCCTCTCCCGATTTGGGAAAGAGGTGGTGGCCGCCATGAATGACCTGGGGATGATCGTGGATCTTTCCCATGGGGCGGAAAGTACCTTTTGGGATGTCCTGGGGGTGTCAAAAAAACCGGTCATCGCCTCCCATTCCTGTGCCTATTCCCTCTGCGCCTCCCCCCGTAATCTCAAGGACGATCAGATCAAGGCCTTGGGAGATTCTGGGGGCCTTATCGGGGTCTGTTTTTTCCCGGCTTTCCTCAGCGAGGGGTACCGGAGGGCCCTGGGAGCGGATTTCGCCGCCCAGGGGGAAGACAAGGATAAACTTGCCGACGCTATGGCCCGGCATCCCGTTCCCTTTTCCATGGTGGCGGATCATATTGATCATATGGTCCGTCTTGCCGGGGAGGACTGTGTGGGAATCGGTTCCGATTTTGACGGCGTTTTCTCCCTTCCCCTGGGAGTGGGGGGATGCGATTGTTACCCCCTCCTGGCGGATGAGTTACGGCAACGGGGATACACGGAAGAGCGGATACAAAAGATCTTTAACGGTAACTTTCTCAGGATATTTCACGAGTTTAACTAAGGACCCGTCATATTCCAGCCTGAGTTGAAGCCGGCCCATTCCAGTCCCGTTTTCGTATGAGGTTCCGCTGGATCTTGCCGCTCACGGTTTTGGGTAATTCGGAGACAAATTCCACTATCCGGGGGTACTTATACGGGGCGGTAACCCGCTTGACGTGGTTTTGCAGTTCATGCACCAGCGCTTCCGAGGGGTCAAATCCCCTGGCCAGAACCACCGTGGCCTTAACCACCTGGCCCCGCAGGGGATCCGGCGCGGCGGTAACGGCGCATTCCAGCACCGACGGATGCTCCATCAGGGCGCTTTCCACCTCAAAAGGGCCAATCCGGTACCCCGAGCATTTGATCACGTCGTCGTTCCTGCCCACGAACCAGTAATAGCCGTCGCTGTCGCGCCAGGCCATATCCCCGGTGCGGTATACCCCGTCATGCCACGCATCCCGGGTGATTTCCTCGTCCTTCCGGTAGCCGCAGAAAAGGCCGGGGATTTTCGGGGGGGTCTCCAAAGAGGGGGTATCGACGCCGGTATGGGTGATGCTGATGACGCCGGTGATCCCGTCGTCGCAGGAGGCGCCTTCCTCGTCCAGGAGCTTGAGGCCGAAGAGGGGCGCCGGCTTCCCCATGGCGCCGGGTTTTACCGGGAGCCATTTGAAGGCCGCCGCCAGAACCGATGTTTCGGACTGGCCGAAGCCTTCCCGGATCTCAAGGCCGGTCATCTCCTTGAACCGGTGATACACCTCGGGGCTGAGGGGCTCCCCGGCGACCGAGGTATGTTTGATATAACTAAAATCGTACCCCGAAAGGTCCTCTTTGATAAGAAAGCGGAAGATCGTCGCCGGGGCGCAGAAGGTCCGGGGCCTCAGCCGGTCCATGGCCGCCAGCATCCCCGGGGGGGTGAATTTTTCGGTATCATACACGCCGATGGCCGCCCCGCAGATCCACTGGCCGTAGATCTTCCCCCAGGCAAATTTGGCCCAGCCCGAATCGCTCTGGGTAAGGTGGATCGCGCCGTCCTCAACGCACTGCCAATACTTCGCGGTTACAATATGCCCCAGGGGCAGACTGTGGTTGTGGAGGACCATCTTGGGCATGCCCGTGGTACCCGAAGAAAAATAGATGAGCATGGGATCCCTGGTTTTGACCGCTCCGGCCCCCGTGGGCCGGGTAAACCGCTCCCCCGCCCCGGCGATGGCCCCCCGCAGGTCGATAAAACCCGGGGGAACCCCCTCCCCCGCCACCGCGACTTTTTTTAGCCCCTTGCACCGGGGCAGGGCGCCCCGGATATTGTCCAGGAGCTCCCCGTCGTCCACCGTGACCAGGAGCTTTACCTCCGCGATATTACAGCGGTAGATCAGGTCCTTTTGGGTAAGCTGAAAGGTGGCGGGGATACAAACCGCGCCGATCTTCGCCAGGGCGATCATCAGGACCCAGACATCCGGACGCTGTTTGAGGATCAGCATCACCACATCGCCCTTTCCTATGCCCAGGGAAAGGAGGGTGTTGGCGGCCTTATCGCTTTGGACCTTTAGGTCCCCAAAGGCATAGGTTTTCATGATCCCCGAATCATCGGTCCAGACCAGGGCGGGTTTGTCCGGCAAAAGCCGGGCCCATTCATCGGCCACGTCATAGGCAAAGTTAAAACCTTCGGGAACAATACAGCGGTAATTTTCAAAAAAATCTTCGTAACTCTCAAATTCCGTCCGGGGACAGTATCGTGATAGGATCTCATTCATGGCGGTAATATTATTCCTGTATAATAGTGATGAATTGGGCGGGGCCGTCCACCGCGCTTTGGCCATGGGGCAGGGCCGCGTCAAAATAAATGGAATCCCCCGCATTGAGGATATATTCCTTTTTTCCTACGGTTACGTTCACGGTCCCTTCAACCACATAGTTGAATTCCTGGCCGGAATGGCTTACCAGGGGGGCGGCTTCTTTTTTTGGGTCCAGGTGAACCAGCAGGGGTTCCATGTTCCGGTTTTTGAAGTTGTAGGCCAGGCTCGCGTATTCATAGCCGGGGAACCGCTCCACCGTGATCCCCTTTCCCCGGCGGCACACGCTGGCGGTGTCTATCTTGGGGTCCTCCCCGGTGAGCAGTACCGTGGCGTCCGTACCGAGCCTGGCGGAGATCTGGTAGAGGACGCTGATGGGAATGTCCGCTTCGCCGGATTCATACTTACGGTAGGTTTCGTAGGGAATATTGATATCGGCGGCCAGATCCATGACGCTGATCTCCATGATCTCCCGCAGTTCCTTGATCCTGCCGGGGATTTCCGCCGGATTATCCCGGGGGGATGATGCTTCCTTATCCATGGGGGGCCTCCTGATGCTCATGGTTTTTACCCGTTTTTTTACGGATCCCCTGCCCCGCGGTGAGGGCCCAGAGTTTTTTGAGCAGGCCGACCCGCCCCAGGAGGAGCCAGAAGAGGACCGCCAGGATGAGGAGGCTGGGAATGCCGTAGACGATGATCCCCAAAAGGACCAGGAGCACCGTGGAAACAAAATCCTTAAAACCGCCGAGAAGGTCCCCAAGGCGGTCCCCCAGGTCCGGCCCGGCAGAGGGGGCCGCGGGTCCCACCACGGTGAGGTCTACGGTGGCGTAATCCACCAGATCCGCCAGGGAGCGGAGTTCCGTACCCATCCAGTCAATTTCCTGCTGGAGTTCGGCGATCCGTTGTTCCACGGTCATAATCTCATCCACATCCTTGGCCTTTCCCAGGTAACTCTGAAAGGTTTTGAGCAGTTCCCGCTTGGTGGCAAGCCGCCCCTCAAGATCATAAAACCGGATCGTTACATCCTCGATGCTTTCGGCCCGGGAAAGGACCCTGCCCATACCGGCTAATTCGGCAAAAAGGGGATCAAAGGAATCCGCGGGGACCCGGATGGTATAGTGCCGGAAATTTTCCGAGATCTGGGTTGAGGACGCATAGGCGCCGTATTTTTCCATCGCCGCCGCAAGGGGCCCTTCCGCGGCTTCCGGGTCCTGCACCCGGAGGCGGATATCGGCGTTTCTGACGAGTTTCCGGGTCCGGGGGACCCCTTCTTCGGGGACTTTCCCGAAATCCCCGGCCGCCCCCCCGAAGGATCCGCCGCCGAACTCCGCCTCTTCTTGGAAAGCCACTGATCGGGCGGTATCCGCCGCAGCGAAGGAGCCGGAACTCCTGGCGCAGGCGGACAGGATCAGCGCCGCCGCCAACAATAAAACAAAACCTGGGTTTTTCATAAGAATTTTACTCCCCCAGCACCCGCACATAGACCTTCCGCGTCCGGGGACCGTCGTATTCATTAAACCATATACCCTGCCAAACGCCAAGGAGGGGTTGGCCCTCCGACACAATAAGGGTAATCGAGGGGCCAACCAGGCTGGTCTTGGTATGGGCCGCGGAGTTGCCTTCGGCGTGGCGGAATTCCTTCCGGTCCGGGGAGATCCGGTCCAGGGCCAGCAGCACGTCCCGGCTCACGTCGGGATCGGCGTTTTCGTTAACCGTAATCGCCGCGGTGGTATGGGGGACGAAAACCACGCAGATCCCCTCCTGCACCCCGGAGACAGCCACGATACGCCGGACCTCCCCGGTAATATTGAGCCATTCGTCCCGGGCGTTTGTCCGCAGGGTAACGGTTGATAAACCCGTCATAACTTCCGCTTAAACCGGATCTCGCAGATCCCCTGACCTCCGGCGATGGTCTTGGGGAGTTCCAGTTCACAGCCGAAACTTTCCGCGATCCCCCGGTCGCCCTCCATGGCAAAATCACAGAGCCGGGCGATCTCCTCGTCGGAACAGCCCTGCTTCTGCCAGGACGCAACCAAGGGGCAGTAATGAAAATCTATATCCAGATGGTCATCGGTGCAGGAGCGGATCTTCATCTCAAAGACCATCCGCGCCGGAAGGGAAAAGAGCCCTTTTTTCAGGCTTTTCAAACTGGAGGACCCCCCTTTTTGCACATGCCCCTTCCCCTGGTAGAGCCCGCAGCGGCGTATCGCCTGGGGGGCAAATTGCTCCGGGTCAAGCCCCTTTTTACGGGCCTCGTCACAGAGCAGGTACATCCACAAGGCCCGGTGTTCCAAAAGCTCCCGAATTGCCCGGATGAGGGGCATCGTTATATTAGGTTCGTTGATAATGGTACTCATCCTATTCCCCCTTGAAGGGTCTTTATGTCAGAGGAGATCCTCCCGAGGCCCTCCCAAAACGTCAGTTGCCGGGCCGCTTCCACCGTCTCATTAAACCATAAGCCCGGAAAAAGGCCAAGGAGGAAATCCGGGGATAAGAAAATAACATTGACATATTGGAACAGACAGTTTATTATAGATAATTACATTGACTGAAAACGATTTCAAAATATGCGCCAGTTTTCAAAGATCCAAGGCCGCTGTTTCGGAATTTTATATTTTGAAACAGCCTCATCTATATTTCTTATGGAGGCAAAAATGATCGAAGGAAGTGCTGATACGAAGATCACCGCGAAACTCCGGTATGGGATGGTCGGCGGCGGTCAGGGAGCTTTTATCGGCGATGTGCATCGTAAATCCATCGCGTTGGATGGGCTTGCGGAAATCGCGGCGGGTTGTTTTTCCCGTTCCCCGGAAAATACCCTGGCTACGGGGAAAAATCTGGGGATTGCCCCGGAACGGCTCTATGCGACCTACGAGGAAATGGCTGAACAGGAGTCCCAACGGTCCGACAAGATCGACTTTGTGGTAATCGTTACCCCCAACATAAGCCATTATCCCGCGGCAAAGGCCTTCCTCAGCCGGGGCATCCCCGTGGTATGCGATAAACCCCTCACCATTGAGGTTTCGGAAGCCCGGGAACTGGCGGATCTGGCCAAACAAAAGGGGCTCCTCTTTATGGTAACCTATACCTATACGGGAAACGCCACCATCAAACATGCCCGGGAACTGATAAAACAGGGAGAAATCGGGGAGATCAAATTTATCAACGCCGAATACCCCCAGGAATGGCTCCTTGCCCCGGCGGAAAAGCAGGGGAGCAAGCAGGCCGAATGGCGGACGGACCCGGCAAGGGCGGGTAAATCCAACAGTGTGGGGGATCTGGGTTCCCATGTGGAGAATATGATCTCCTATGTGACGGGGCTGCGGATCAAGTCCCTTTTGGCACGGCTCGACAAGATAGGCCCCGGCCGGGTTTTGGATGACAACGCCTCGGTCATGGTGGAATACGGGGGGGGCGCCAAGGGCCTTATCTGGACCAGCCAGATCGCCGCGGGGTATGACAACGCCTTCCGTTTCCGGATCTTCGGGACCAAGGGCGCTATCCAGTGGAACGAGGAACAGTCCAACTACCTGGAGATTTTCCGTTTTGGCCAGCCCAACGCGGTATTGTCCCGGGGCAAGGACCCCTTCTATCCCCATGCCCAGTCCTTCTCCCGGATTCCTTCGGGCCACCCCGAGGGGTATTTTGAGGCATTGGCGAATATCTATAAAACCTATATCGGCGCCCTGAATAAGCAGAAGGCGGGGGAACCCCTAAGTCCCGGGGACCTGGATTTCCCGGATGCCGAGATGGGAGTGGACGGGGTCAAATTTATCGGTAAATGCGTAGAAAGTTCCCAGAAGGGATCTGTTTGGGTTGATTTTTAAGGAGGTTGGTTATGGCACGGCCGGTTACGATTTTTACGGGGCAATGGGCGGATCTGCCCTTTGAGGTACTATGCGGAAAGGTCAAGTCCTTTGGGTATGACGGGGTGGAGATCGCCTGTTGGGGGGATCACCTGGATCTTAAAAAGGCGGCGACGGATCCCGCATATGCGGCGAATCGCCAGGCGATCCTCGCCAAACACGGGCTTAAAACCTGGGCCATCGGGACCCACCTGGTGGGTCAGTGCGTGGGGGACCTCTGGGACCCCCGCCTGGACGGGTTTGCCCCCAGCCAATATGCGGGGCAGCCGGAGAAGATCCGGGCGTGGGCTATTCAGGATATGAAGTACGCCGCCGCCGCCGCCAAAAACCTGGGGGTTTCGGTGGTAACGGGCTTTATGGGCAGTCCCGTATGGAAGTACTGGTACTCCTTCCCCCAGACCAGCGAGCAGATGGTTGACGACGCCTTCAAGGAGATCGTTGACCTGTGGACCCCCATTTTTGATGAATTCGACAAATACGGCATTAAGTTTGCCCTGGAAGTGCATCCCACGGAGATCGCCTACGATTACTATACCGCGGAACGGCTGCTCAAAGAATTCAACTACCGGCCCACCCTGGGCTTCAACTTCGATCCCTCCCACCTGATCTGGCAGGGGGTAACCCCCCATATCTTCCTCCGGGATTTTGCCAAATACATCTACCATGTCCACATGAAGGATGCGGCGGTAACCCTGGACGGCAAGGCGGGGATCCTCGGTTCCCACATTACCTTCGGCGACACCCGGCGGGGCTGGAACTTCCGTTCTCTGGGGCACGGGGATGTGGATTTCGAGAACATCATCCGGGAGCTCAACGCGATGAACTATCAGGGTCCCCTTTCGGTGGAATGGGAAGATTCCGGGATGGAACGGGAGTACGGCGCTCAAGAGGCCTGCGAATTTGTGCGGAAGGTGGATTTTTCGCCCTCCAATGTAGCCTTTGACGACGCCCTCAAGAAGGATTAGATGGCGGATTTTACGGCTTCTCCGGCGTCCGGTTCTCCGAATAGGGACCCCGCCGGGGAGATTCTTCATGTTGATCACATCACCATGCAATTCTCCGGGGTAAAAGTCCTGGATGATGTTACCTTTGGCATACGCCAGGGGGAGATCATGGGGCTTATCGGGGAGAACGGCGCCGGCAAGTCAACCCTGATCAAGATCATCAGCGGAATTTACCAGGCGAGCTCGGGGGCCCTGGAGCTTAACAGCAAGCCGGTGCATATTCCCGACTATATTACCGCTAAATCCCTGGGAATTGCCATTGTTCCCCAGGAATTTAACCTGATCAATACCCTGGCGGTGTATGAAAATATCTTTTTGGGAAACGAAATCCGGCGGCCGTCGGGTCTTTTGGACAAGTTCCGGATGCGGGAACTGGCGGCGAAACAACTGGAAGAACTCAAGATGCCCGTGGGGGTAAATCAGCTGGTCAGTAAACTCAGCGTGGCGGAAAAGCAGATGGTGGAGATTTCCAAGGCCCTGATGCTCAAAGCCCGGTTCCTTATCATGGATGAACCCACCACCACCCTGACGGGGCATGAGGTGGAAACCCTCTTTTCCCTGATGCGGGACCTTAAGGCCCAGGGAGTCACCATCATCTTTGTTTCCCACAAGTTGAACGAGATCAAGACGATCTGTGACCGGGTAACGGTGCTTCGGGACGGTAAGCTTATCAGCGTGGATACCATAAGCGAGGTGGACGAAGAGGATATTGCCCGGAAGATGATAGGCCGCACGGATTTTCGGCAGATATTTCCGCCGAAGAAGCCCAGGCCCGCGGATAACGTGGTTCTGGAAGGGGAAGGCATTGCTATCAAGGGCCTGCTTCACAACATCAGCTTTTCCCTGCGGAAAGGGGAGATCCTGGGTTTCGCGGGCCTGGTGGGGGCGGGCCGTACCGAACTGGCCGAGGCGGTTATGGGCCTGCGGGGAAAATATACCGGAACCGTGAAGATCAACGGAAGCCCCCTGCTGATCCGATCCCCGGCGGACGCGGTGTCCCACAGCCTGGGTTACCTCAGCGAGGACCGGCAGGGCAAGGGCATTGTGCAGGGATTCAATTTGCCCCAGAATATCACCCTTATCTCCTTAAAACGGTATCTGCGGGGACCGTTCATCAATAAACAGGCGGAAACGGTCAAAACCGGCGAATATGTAAAAACTTTTAAAATCGCGGCGGCTTCCCAGCGGATGCGGCTGCGGTATTTAAGCGGCGGTAACCAGCAAAAGGTTTACCTTTCCCGCTGGCTGGACACGGACCCTTCGATCCTCATCCTGGATGAACCTACCCGGGGGATAGATGTAAACGCCAAACAGGAGATTTACGAATTTATCCACCAGTTGGCGGAAACGGGTATTTCCTGTATTGTTATTTCCTCGGAACTGGAGGAATTGATAGGGCTGTGCAGCCGGGTATATGTGATGAAGGAAGGGGCAATTACCGGGTGTCTTGAGGGAGACCATATCAACGAGGAAGAAATTATGTTTCACGCAACGGGCATTAGCGGCACGGGCAGTGGGGGGAAGATCTGATGGGCAATAAACAGATGAGCGGCGCAGCCGACGGAAAATTTACCGGCAATGGTTTGGCCGGCGGCATTGCAGGATTTTTTACCCATTTCAAATGGAGTGAACATTCCACCGGACTGGGATTCATCCTGCTCTTTATCTTTTCCACTATTGTCGGCTGGCCGACTTTTCTCAGCGTCGGGAATTTGCTGAATATCGTTAAGCAGGCTTCTTACACGGGGATAATCGGCCTGGGCATGACCCTGATCATCATTTCCGGGGGCATAGAACTGTCGGTAGGTTCCATGATGGCCTTTGTTGGGGGTATCGGTATCTACTTTCTCAACCTATTTCCCGGCAATTCGTTTTTTGCGGTTATCCTGACGATCCTGTTTGTCCTGGTTTTCGGTATTTTCTCTGGTTTCGTAAACGGGTTTATGGTTACCAAAGGACGAATAGCCCCCTTTATCGCCACGCTGGGTACCATGGCGATCTTTCGTTCTCTGATCCAGTATTTTTCCGGCGCGGCAAATATTCTCTCCAAGAATACCATTTACCCCCTTTTCGGTCCGGCTTCGCTTTTGGGCATTCCCGTACCGGTGTGGGTGTTTGTCATTTTAACGGTGGTGTTTCATCTGCTGTTGAACAATACCCGCTTCGGTCGTTATGTCTGCGCCGTGGGGGCCAACGAACAGGTGGCCCGGTATTCGGCGATCAATATCAATCTGATAAAACTGGTCCCCTACATGATTACGGGCTTTACCGTAGCTGTTTCGGCCCTGCTGTGGTCTTCCCGAATCAACTGTATTCATTCTTCCGGGGATGGCAATGGTTATGAACTTGAGGCTATTGCCGCGGTGGTGATCGGGGGAACCTCCATGTCCGGGGGCAAGGGGACTATTATCGGAACTTTTTTGGGTGCGGTTATGTTGATGATGATCAACAACATGCTTGTCTTGGGCGGCGTATCGTCGTTTCTTCAACAGGCCGCCCGTGGTTTAGTGATCATTGCGGCTGTATTGCTGCAATATAATAGCAACAATAAATAACAACGGAGGGAGAAAGATGAAGAAATTAGTACTGGTACTACTCATCACGCTTTTGGCTTGCGGCTTTGTATTTGCCGGCGGACAAAAGAGCGGCGGCGCCCAGGGCGCAGTCAAGATCGGTATCGCGGTTCCTACCGCGGACCACGGCTGGACCGGCGGTATCGGCTGGTGGGCCGATTACGCGGTGGATCAGATCAAGAAGACAGCGGGCAATACGGTTGAGTTCCGGGTAGTCCATTCCGCGAACGCTACCCAGCAGGTAAGCGATGTGGAAAACCTGGCAACCTGGGGAATGAATTACCTCGTAATTCTGCCCCATGAGTCCGCCCCCTTGACCGCGCCGGTCAAACAGCTCCACGCCAAGGGCGTAAAGTGCATTGTGGTTGACCGCGGTCTTACCGATACGTCGTTCGGCTATGTGAACCTTGCCGGTGACAATGCCGGTCTGGGCCGGTTCAGCGGTCAGTGGCTTGCCAAAACCATGAAAGCGGAAGGGCTTACCAACTATGTGGCAATGGGCGGTATGCCGGTAGTTATCGACACCGAGAGGATGGACGCCTTCTTTGCCGAAATGAACAAGGAGCCTTCCCTGGTGAACCTGCTTGGTGGAAACAAGTACGAATTTGCCAACTGGTCCGTCCAGGACGGTCTTAAGATCATGGAAACCTTCCTGACCCAGTATCCCAAGATCGACGCGGTATTCTGTCAGGATGACGATGTTCTGACCGGAGTTCTGCAGGCTATCAAAGAGTCGGGCCGGCAGGACATCAAGATCGTCCTCGGCGGGGCCGGTTCCAAAGTGGTATACGAGCTGATCAAAGCCGGGGATCCCCTGGTCCGGGCCACCACCTTGTACCATCCCTCAATGATCTCCGACGGGATCCAGTACGCGGTGGATGTGGCTGCCGGCAGGAAGAGCGACGCCTTCCATAATGCGAGTTCTCCGACTGCGGTGGTAATTCCCTCCGGGCTGGTCGATAAGTCCAACGTGGATCAGTACTACAACGCCGATTCCACGTTCTAGGCTGATAATCGGAATTTGTGTGACGGCGCCCCAAAGTACGGGGTGAGTATACCAAAAAAACCCTCTGAAAATGTACCGTTTTCAGAGGGTTTTTTATTCGGGCTTCCCCGGGACCGGCCGCCTACTGGGGCAGGATGATGGTGTAGACCTTGAGGCCCTGTTCCGCCACCGCTTCATCTACCATGGCTTTGGATATCTTTCCCCGCGCCCGGGCATGGGGAGGGGCGTCGCCGATGAGGATCAAGAGCCGCGTGTCCCCTTCCCAGGGGAATTTAACCGCCCCTTCATAGAGGGCCTCGTAGATGGCCTCGGGGATGTCCCTGCCACCGCTCACGGAAATTGCGTTTAAGCTCCGCTGGAAGGCGGCAAAGTCCCGGGTAAAGGGGATCACCCGGTTGAGGTATTCATCAAAATAGTCCTTATAGAGGACCATGCCGATCCGGAAATCCTGGTATTTGGAAACCGTTTGTTTCAGCATGGGGATGAGCAGCCTCCGTACCGGATCGATATCGTCCCGCATACTGCTGGTGGTATCAAAACACAGGACCAGATCCAGGGACCTTCCCGGTTCCTTATCCAAAACCGTCTTGATTTTATCCACCAGATCCTCGTGTCCCGTGGACCATATCGGTTCCCCGTGGCCCTGGGCGGCGATTTGGGTAAAGGCATCCACCGTATCCTTCATGTAATTCCCCTCGGGGGGACCCTCCAGAGGCTTTTGGGTTACCTCCAGGACATAGGGGTTGTCCTTAAACCGGCCCCGGTAGTCGGCATAGGGCAGGGAAAAGGCCCGGATATTAAAATAAGTGCCGTTCGCCACATATACTTCCCCGTGCCGGGAATTTTCGGAGCCAAAGTTGAGGATATAGGGGATATAGATATGGAAGGCTGCCCCTAATTCAGGGTGGGTTTCAGGGCTTGAATCGATAAGGGACCAGAGCTGTTGTTCCCTGCTTATGGGCCGGCCGTTCAGGACCCGCAGTTCATCGCCGTTTATGGGGTTCCAATCCGGGGAGCGGTAGGCAAAATTATCCTCCCGCAGGGCGGGATCCCGGGTCGATTCCGTGAGCAGTACCGAAGCTATGTCCGGTTTTTTCCGGATAAACAGGTGAAATCCCCCGTCAACCCGCTGTTCAATCCGCAGATCCTCAAGATCGATGGATAGGTCCTGACCGTGTACCGGAGAGATCCACAGGAAAAGGGCGCCGATAAACAGACAAAAAACAGCCTTCATGGTTAATGAAAAATTCTCCCGTAACCCTAGCTTATCGTTCTTCCTTGATAAGAACTTCCAAAAAGCCCGCGGTCCCCAACTGTTCCGCCAGGGAAGGCACCTCTTCGGCCCGGATCCCGGATAAAACTACCCGGTAATAGTCCCCGTACCGTTCATAAGCGGGGCTAAGCCCCAGGCTTTTCAGCCGATCAAAGGCATCCAGAGCATACCGGGCAGCCTTATAGGAACCCACCTGGAGACGGTAGTGTTTTCCGGTCCCGGTCGGGGGGATAGCGGGGACAACCGTCGCCGTTAGGGGAATCTGGGGAGGAAGGCCGGTATAGGCGGGCGGCGGGGTATACCCGGAATTGCCGGTCCCGGGGGTCTGGGTCGAAACCGCCGGGAACGGGGGCTCCGCTACCGGGGTTTGGGCCGGAGGGATAGGGGTCGCCGGGGATTGGACCGGGGGAATAGGGGCTGCCGTGGGTTGTGGTTCCGGGCTCAGGATCATCACCGGGGCTTGGGCCGGAGCCGGAGCCGGGGCCGATGAAATCTGGGGTCCGGAAGTTTCCGCCGGTACAATGGAAAGGGATACCTGGGCTTCCAGCACCACCGGGGCGGTTCCGGTGGCGAGCATATCCAACTGTTCCGCCGCGGCCCGGGAAACATCCAGGATGCGGGTCGGTACAAAGGGGCCTCGATCATTTACCCGTACCGTTACCTGCCGATTGTTGTGGGTATTGATTACGTTAATCAGGGTTCCAAAGGGAAGGGTCGGATGGGCGGCGGTCAGCAAAGCGGGATCAAAAATTTCCCCGGAGGCGGTGGGCCGTCCCGCAAATTCATCACCATACCAGGAAGCGATCCCTTCCTGCCGGAAAAGCCCGTGCCCTGAACCTTGTTGGATTTGCCCGCTTACCAATAAAACCGGTGATAAAAATACCACCAATAAAGGGATAATTCTTTTCATAATTTAAATATCGGTTGTATCGATCCGGCAATTTAGCCAATTCACCTAAGTGAAAAAGCATGGGGTATAAATTTTTCCTGTTGAAATAACGGTAAAATACTGCTATACTTCCTGATGAAGGAGCCTTAAATGAAAAGGACTTATGTTGTTTTTTTGGGATTTATATGTGCTGCCCTGGTATTGATAAGTTGTAAATCATCCCCCAACACCCAGTCTTTGAAGATCAAAGACGAGAACATCCCTGAATGGATCAATGATTTTCCTCCGGAAGGGCTACTGTGGGGAATCGGTTCAGCCAAATCCTCCATTGATAGCTTGGCCATGGAAACCGCGGAGTTACGGGCCCGGCAGGATATTTCCCGGCAGTTGACCGTCATCACCGACGGCCTGATCGAAACCTTTGCCCAGGAAGCGGGTTCTACCGACAGCCAGGCGGCTCTGGAGTATAAACAATCCGTCGCCCGGGGCCTGACCAGCGCGAATCTGGTCGGCGCGATTCCCGTTAAGCGCTGGAAAGCCCCCGATGGAACCTGGTGGTATCAGATCCAGATAGACAAATCCGCCGCGGCTCAAGTTGCCGCCGGTATTGTCGAAAACGAGGCCTCCCTGTATGCCCAGTTTAAGGCCCAAAACGCGCTCCAAAAGATGGATGATCTCTTGGACAAAAAGAAATCGGTTCCCATTATTGTAACCGATTCCAACGCGGCGCCGTAATGCCTTGCAGGGAAGAATAGGGATATAACCACGAGCCAATACGAACTTTTCATTTGAAAGCATAGACTTTTTCATGCGGTTCATTGGTTCGTGGTTAAATTGCCTGTTATAGGAGGCTTTCCCAAAACTAACCGAGTTTTGGGAAAAGCTCATAGGTCTTCTTTTTCCTCTATCCGCCGGATCTCGTCCCGGATGGCTGCGGCCTGTTCAAATTCCAATTTTTTGGCGTGTTCCAGCATCTCGTTGTTCAGGGCGGAGATAAGTTGTTTCTTCTGGGCGGGGATAAGGATATTGTAGGATTTTTTCAATACCTCGATGGAAGCGGCGGCGGCGTCTTTTTCCTCCGAGGCATGGCGGGTAAGGATGTCGGCGATGGCCTTGGTGACCGTGGCGGGGGTAATGCCGTGGGCCTCGTTGTAGGCGGTCTGGGCCTTCCGCCGCCGTTCGGTTTCGGCGATGGCCGCGGTCATGGCGTCGCTTTTCCGGTCGGCATACATGATCACCTTTCCCGCGGCGTTCCGGGCGGCCCGGCCGATGATCTGGACCAGGCTCGTGAGGGAACGTAAAAAGCCGATCTTGTCCGCGTCCAGGATCGCGATAAAGGAAACCTCCGGCAGGTCTATGCCTTCCCGGAGGAGGTTGATCCCCACGAGAATATCGAATTTTCCCTGGCGGAGTTGGGTGAGGATCTCCACCCGCTCAATGGTTTCCACCTCGCTGTGGATGTACCGGACCTTGAGCCCCAGTCCGGAAAGGTAGTCTGTCAGGTCCTCGGCCATTTTTTTGGTCAGGGTAAGGATCAGGGACCGCTCCCCGGCTTGTATCCGTTTTTGCACCTCCCCGTAGATATCCTCCATCTGCCCCTCACTGGGACGGACCTCTATTTCCGGGTCCAGGAGTCCTGTGGGACGGATCAGCTGCTGCACCACCTGTTTTGACCGGTCCAGTTCGGCCTTTCCCGGGGTGGCGGAAACAAAAATGGTTTTGTCCAGGCGTTCCTCAAATTCATCGTAGCGCAGGGGCCGGTTGTCCAAGGCGCAGGGGAGCCGGAAGCCATAGTCCACGAGGCTCTGTTTCCGGCTCCGGTCCCCGGCGTACATGGCCCCGATCTGGGGGAGGGTCACGTGGCTTTCGTCGATAAAGGTCAGGTGGGCCCTGGGTAAATAGTCGATGAGGGTGTCCGGGGCTTCCCCGGGTCTACGGCCCGCCAGGGGGGCGGAGTAGTTTTCAATACCCGGACAGTAGCCCATTTCGGTGAGCATCTCGATATCGTATTCCACCCGGGTCTTGAGCCGTTCCGCTTCCAGCGTCTTACCGGAATTTTTAAGGTATTCGTACCGTTCCGCCAGCTCCGCTTTGATGGTCCCCAGGGCGTTATGGACCATATCGGCGGGCATCACGAATTGTTTGGCGGGGTAGATCATGGCCCGATCCAGATCCTCCAGGAATTCCCCCGAGACCGGATTGAACCGGCGGATCCGCTCCACCCGGTCCCAGTCCAGGTCCACCCGGTAGGCTTCTTCCAAATAGGCGGGATATATTTCCAGGGTATCCCCCCGGCGGCGGAAACGGCCCCGTTCCAGGACCGCATCGTTCCGCTCGTACTGGAGCTCCACAAAACGGCGGCTCAGGGCATCCACGTCCACGGTTTCCCCCCGGGAAAAGGTGGCGGTCATTTTTTTGTACACCTCGGGGGTGGCCAAACCGTAGATACAGGATACGGTGGCGACGATGATCACGTCCTGCCGTTCCATAAGGCTCCGGGTCGCCGAGAGGCGCAGCCGTTCAATTTCATCGTTGATGGACGCGTCTTTTTCGATATACAGGTCCCGGCTGGCCACATAGGCTTCGGGCTGGTAGTAATCATAATAGGAAACAAAATATTCCACGGCGTTATGGGGGAAAAATCCCTTGAATTCCCGGAAAAGTTGGGCCGCCAGGGTTTTGTTATGGCTCACGATGAGGGTGGGCATCTGCACCGCCTCGATGATCTTGGCCATGGTAAAGGTCTTTCCCGACCCCGTAACCCCCTGGAGGGTCTGGTATTGGTACTTTTTTTCGATAACGCCCCCGGCCAGGGCCGCTATGGCCTCCCCCTGATCCCCGGCGGGCTCAAAGGGGGCGACTACTTCAAACTGACGCATGGGGGTATTATGGATAATAGCGTTTATATTGGCAAGGGCGTTGGGATAGAATCAACAACCCCGCGCAAGTGGTCGGGGTATGTACCCTTCGCAACGAATCATAAGAACCCCGTGGATTAAAAAATCATTGACATATCAAAAAATGAGTATATAATTGTTGATCATTAGATGGTCCCGGTGATTCTTTCGAGATACGCAGTCAGATAGTACCGAAGCAAGGGGGGCGGGGAATTATTTATGAATCCACATAGTTCTTTGTATTGTTTCGTTACCCCCCCCCCCCCCCCCCCCCCCAAACAAAAAAAAATCACCCTCCCCTCATAAA
>NZ_JAJQRC010000027.1:0-38214 GCF_046533115.1 Treponema sp. TIM-1 | reverse complement strand
ATATTCCGGAATTTATACCTGAATTCTCTTCTTTGTTCGGGGGAAAGCAGGAAAGAACTATCGGTGAAAACGCCAATTTGTCTTTGTTTCTATTCGTGTGGTTCGTAGTTAAAATCTCTCCTTGGGACCCTTGCGTAACATGAGGTAGTAATACTATAAAAAATTTACCGCAAAGGCGAAGAAGGAAGGCGAAAACAGGGAAGGTTGTTCTGTTCTCTGTTTTCGCCTTATGGTCTGGTTACGGGTTAACGACTAATTGCTCTTCCAGCCGGACTGATTGCCAGCGGTAGCCGTATCAAGATCAACGGTCCAGGTATAGGTTTTACCCTTTACAAGCGTTGTCTGTACTGTTGTTCCATCATTTGCATAGAAGTTGCTCGTACCGCTTATGGTAACGGCGGTATCAGCTACATTACCGACGACGATGGTTTGAGTACCACTATTGGAGCCTACAATTGTACCGGCGATGGTTGCCTTGCCGAGTATCGTAAGAGCAACCGTCGTCCCGCTGATAGTCAACGTGCTGTTGCTCCTGATATCCAGCGTCTCAGTGGCGAAAATTGGGAATGCGGATTGTAATGTTGCCGTTCCGTCAAGCTCATAACCGGTTGTTTTCAGGGTGAGGGCTCCCGTTACCAGCGCTATGGCCGCGGTAGTATCATCCCCATGGCCAATGATTGGCGTTGTGCCTGAGCCACGGTATCCTTCCGAGCCTGCTTTAAAGACGAAGCTGCCGGTACTCTCCGTGTCCCAGAGAGAACCGCCGCCGGCTTTCAGGTCCCTTAAGACACCGCCAGCCCGGATCTCTATCGTGCCTTTCAGATCACCGGTTGGTGTACCGCTACCAAGGGTTAAACTGCCCCCGTCCTGGATGTTGACCGTACCGGTTATCGTGGGTGCGTCTGCGCTGTCTCCGATAGTTAATGAACCGGGGAGATCTAAGGTACCGGCCAGGGAGAAGGCTCCATCAGCGATCTCAACCTCGGCGTTCTCCGCTATGGTGAAGGTGGCTCCCGCCTCTACCGTAACGCCGCCGGTGAACTCAACATTACTATCTGGCGGTATCAACAGAGGGGTGGTCGGAGTTACCGGCGTAGCGCCAGCGATAGTTGTCGAACCCCCGCCCGCTGGATTAGGCGTCTTGATGGTGCTTGCGGCAGTAAGGAGGTACCCATTAATCCGCGCGCCGGCAGCGGCGGAGAGGACGGCGTTCGCATCAAGAAATTCGGCGATACGGCCGGTAAAGGAGCCGCCGGCGGCGACCGAGGAAGCCTTGAGTTTGGTGATGGTGCCGACGGTCAGGGAACCACCGGATTCCACGGTGAAGCCAATGCCGTCCGCTTTACCAGCGGCGCTGGCCGCGATAAACGTGCCGTTCACGGTGAGCTGGGTAACGCCGGTAAGCACGTCGCCGGCCGCCGTTGTAATGGACAGACCGGCGGGTATAGTGATGGATTCTGCGGTTTCACTGACGATTGAGGTAACGGACAGGGACTGGCCGGGGCTTAGCTGACGAAGTTCCGCAAATTCGCTGGGTTTAAGGTTCGATTTACTAAGCACCAGGTTACTTGTACCGGTAGGTCCCGCCAAACGGGCGGGGAGGGTTCCCGGAGTAAGAATAGCCAGTAACTGGTAAATCTCGTCAAAGGTCAAATCTTCTTCATCGTCTATCACCAGGGTACTGCCGGCCAAAAAGCGCACGTTGGTACCCAGGACCGATACCCGCTCAACCCCCTGATCGGTGTAGTTGGTTACGTTGAGCCGTTGGTCGGTCACCAGGACCCCGTCGTCCTGCACCTGGACGCTGCCGGTGCTCCACAGGCTGATCGGGGTAGTATCGGTGGCAACCAGAGCGACCCCCCTCCCAACGATCACGGTGCCCCGGATATTAAGCCCGCTGATACCAGTCGGGGATAAGCTGTTGACAGTCGAGAAGGGGTCGACGGCGTCGGGGTCATAGCCGTTGTTTACGAGATAAATGGTCTTTTCCGGGGGAATAGCCAGACCCGCTACCGTAAACTGCTTATCGCTTCCGTTGAGATCGAAGAGGATCACCCGGATCTCGGGATCATCCAGGATTGCCTGGAAATCGGCGACCGTATTCACGGCCGCATCGATCACCAAGCCGTCGGGGCTGAACTGGGGCGCGGAATCATTCTCCGACGCCGGGTTCGAGCACCCGCCCAAAACTACTAAAACCAGCAGCGCCAGGGCTGCCGCTCCCAAAAACAGACTCTTTTTCAACATAGAGTCCTCCTTAAGCAATATGCACCCAGGATTAGATCTTGGGTGTCCCCGGCGTCATACGACGCCGGGAAGTTAAAAGAGGACCTACGCATTGTAATTATTGCCCTGGTGGGCTATGATTAACAGTGCGTAAGGCAAGCCCCGGTGGCAGCGTCAGTCGACCAAGAAAGTCACTGCCCCGGGGTCCCTCTTTACTAGAACCCCGATATATGTATCGGTTGCCGGAAAATTACCCGGCAGCCGAATGCTATTATTTTCTTAAAAACATACACTAATAATTATATCACACTTTAGTCCAAAAATCTTGTTTTTTTGAAAAAAAAGTGAAAAAAATACAAAAAAACGTCAAATTTCGGCGCTGGACGCCAAATTCACCGCAAAGGCGGTACATTATTAAGAAATTTACCACAAAGGCACAGAAGGCGAAGAAAAAGAGAAAGAAAAATAAGAGGAAGGAAAAACACCCTCAAAATATGACAGGCGCCAGGCTATGACACTCCTAATTCCTCTCTTAATTCCCTTCTTCGCCTTCTGCGCCTTCGTGGTTAAATTCTCTTTCTCCATGTATCAGGCATATTAGCCTTTATACGGTACTAGAGAATCTGCTCATCTATGGGTTTGCCCCCGGGAACCATGGGCAGGACCTTTTCGTCCTGGTCGATGTGGGCGTCGATCAGCGCCGCCTTGCCCTGGGCCAGTTCCCGCAAAGCCCGGTCCAGAACCGCCCGGAAGGTATCCTCAGTATCGGCCCGGTAGCCGGAAAGCCCATAGGCCTCGGCGAGTTTGACAAAGTCCGGGGGGCGGTCTAGGGTGGTCTCCGCGTAACGTTCCTCATAAAAAAGGGTCTGCCACTGCCGGACCATGCCCAGGGTGCGGTTGTTGAAGATCAGGATCAGGAGGGGAATTCCGTAGGCGGTGAGGGTTGCCATTTCGGCGCAGTTCATCCTGAAGGAACCGTCCCCGGTAAAAAGCGCCGCGGGCCGTTTGGGGTTTGCTATTTTTGCCCCCAGGATTGCCCCCAGGCCGAATCCCATGGTCCCCAGGCCCCCGGAGGTAAGAAAGGAACGGGGCTTGGAGAAGGGGAAGAACTGGGCGGTCCACATCTGATGCTGCCCCACGTCGGTGGCCACCAGGGCGTCATAGCCCAGGCCCCGGGCGGTCTCCTCAATGATGAACCGGGGGTGGAGTTTGGTTTTCCGGTGATGGGCCGCGGGAACATGGGTTTTCCATTTTTCAATGTCCCCGTTCCAGCCGGTTTCCATGGCGGCGGGGAGTTTTTTAAGGAGCTTTTGGATAATATCCTTGATATCCCCCACCACCCAGGCTTCGGTCCGGATGTTTTTGTTGATCTCCGCGGGGTCTATGTCGAGGTGCAGGATCTTTGCCCCCTTGGCAAATTTATCGGTTCGGCTGGTCACCCGGTCGGAAAACCGGGCGCCGATAGCCACCAACAGGTCCGCCTTTTGAACCGCCTTGTTGGAGGCCACGGTGCCGTGCATGCCGATAAGCCCCGTACAAAGCCGGTGTTCCCGGGGAATGGCCCCAATCCCCATGAGGCTGAGGGCCACCGGCGCGTTGAGCCGTTCCGCCAACTGGGTAAGCTCCCCGGAAGCATCGGAGATAATAACCCCGCCCCCGGCATAGAGTACCGGCCGCCGGGCGCCGCCCAGGAGCCGCACCGCCCGGTTCAGGTCCTCCTCGGTATAGGTGGCCCCCCGGACCCGCTCCAGCAGCCGCCGGGCCCGGGCGCCGGCGGCGCCGCTTGCTTCGGCGTGGTCCGAAGCGGCGGGCAGGGACGACAGGGCCCACTTTTTTACCCGGCCCTTCCGCCCCGAATCTTCCAGGGGGATCCACTCCCCCAGGGCGGCGGTAACGTCCTTGGGAATATCGATGAGTACCGGGCCGGGCCGGGCGGTCCGGGCCACGATAAAGGCCTCCCGGATCACCTCGGCCAGTTCCTTCACGTCCTTGACGATCCAGTTGTGTTTTACGATGGGCATGGTGATCCCGGCGATATCCACTTCCTGAAAGCTGTCCTTGCCCAGGAGGGGGACGGTGACGTTCCCGGTGATCGCCACCAGGGGGACCGAGTCCATGGCGGCGGTGGCAATACCGGTTACCAGGTTGGTCGCGCCGGGACCCGAGGTGGCGATACATACCCCCACCTTTCCGGTGGACCGGGCGTAACCGTCCGCCGCGTGGGCGGCGTGCTGCTCGTGGCTTACCAGGATGTGCCGGATCCGGTCCCGGTGTTTGAATAATTCATCGTATATAAATAAAACCGCCCCGCCGGGGAAGCCAAATACCGTATCCACCCCCTGTTCAATAAGGGTCTCAATTAAAATGCGGGCGCCAGAGTACACCATGCTGCTTCTTTCCTCCACGTTAATCGGCGCCAGGCGCCTTGAACACCGCTCCCGCGGCGGCGGAACTTACCTGCCGGGCATACCGGGCAAGGTAACCGGAACTCACTTTGGGGGGCAGGGGCTTCCAGGCGGCTTTCCGCCGGGCCAGTTCCCCGTCGTCCAGCCCTACGTTGATGCTCCGGCCCCCAATGTCGATGACGATGCGGTCCCCCTCCCGGAGGAGGGCGATGGGCCCCCCTTCGGCGGCCTCCGGGGAGACGTGGCCTATGGCGGCCCCCTTGGTCGCCCCGGAGAAGCGGCCGTCGGTGATGAGGGCCACCTTATCGTCCAGTCCCCGGCCGGCCAGGGCGGCGGTGGGGGCAAGCATTTCCTTCATCCCCGGTCCGCCCCGGGGCCCCTCATAACGGATGACGATCACGTCCCCGGGGACTATCTTTCCCCCCATGATGGCGTCGAAAGCGGTTTCTTCGGAATCAAAGATCCGGGCCGGGCCCTCGTGCTTAAGCATGGCGGGAGCGACGGCGCTCTGTTTGACCACGCAGCCCCCGGGGGCAAGGTTCCCCCACAGGGCGGCGAGTCCCCCGGTTGCCGAGTAGGGGTGCTCCAGGGGCCGGATGACTTCGGTATTCCGGTTCTCCGCGCCCTTCAGGGCGTCCCCCAGCATACCGTATACCGTAGGGGCCGCGGGGTCGATCAGGCGCTTCTTTGCCAGTTCCGCGAGGACCGCGGGGACCCCCCCGGCGGCGTGGAGATCCTCAACGGCGGCCCTTCCCGCGGGGGCGAGCTTGCAAAGGTTGGGGGTCACGGCGCTGACCCGGTTGAGCAGGTCCAGGTCCAGGCTGAAACCCGCCTCACAGGCTATGGCGGGGAGGTGCAGGGCGGTATTGGTGGAACAACCCAGGGCCATGTCCAGGGCCAGAGCGTTCATAAAGGCCCCCCTGGTCAGGATGGACCGGGGGCGCAGATCCTTTCGCAAAACCTCCAGGGCTAAAATTCCGGTCTTCTTGGCAAGCCGCTGCCGTTCCGCCATCACCGCGGGGATGGTGCCGTTCCCCGGCAGGGCCATCCCCAGGGCCTCGGTAACGCAGTTCATGGAGTTGGCGGTGAACATCCCCGCACAGGACCCGCAGCCCGGACAGGCGGCATCCTCCAGGGCGGTGAGTTCGGCCTCGCTCATGTTACCCGCCCCCACGGCCCCCACCGCCTCAAACATGGTGGTCAGGGTTATGGGCGAATCCTTCTGCCCCTCGGAGTCCCGCCGGCGGCCCGCCAGCATAGGCCCTCCGGAAACAAAAACCGCGGGCAGGTTGAGCCGGGCCGCGGCCATGAGCATCCCCGGCACGATCTTGTCGCAGTTGGGGATAAAGATCAGGGCGTCAAACCCATGGGCCATGACCATACATTCGATGGAATCGGCGATAAGTTCCCGGGTAGGGAGGGAATAACGCATCCCCTCATGGCCCATGGCGATTCCGTCACATACGCCGATCACCGGAAAGCTTACCGGGACCCCCCCGGCAAGGCGTACCCCGTCGGCGGCGGCCTTGGCCAGGATGTCCAGATGGATATGCCCCGGAACGATCTCGCTCTTTGCCGCCGCAATACCGATGAGCGGCCGGGTAAACTCCTCGTCGATGAACCCCAGGGCCTTAAAAAGGGATCGGTGCGGCGCCCGGGCCACCCCTTTATTAACCGCGTCACTTCTCATTTTTCGCTCCTCCCATTCCATGCTTCAGCCTTTTCCGCTGTCTTTTCACCCCTCACCGAGTAACGCCTTCAACACGGCGGCTCCCATTTCCCGGGTGCCGACAATTCTTTCGGTCCCCCCCGGATCCCCCCGGCCGGCGATGTCCGCTGTCCGCAGCCCCGCATCCAGGACGGCGTTTACCGCGGCCTCAATGGCCAGGGCCTCTGTTTCAAGGCCAAAGGAATAGCGGAGCATCATGGCGGCGGAGAGGATCGCCGCCAGGGGATTGGCGATATCCCGGCCAGCGATGTCCGGGGCGGAACCGTGGATGGGTTCGTAGATCCCCCGGGGCCCCTTTTGCCCCGGGGCGGAGGCGGGATCCCCCAGGCTTGCGGAGGCAAGCATGCCGATGGAGCCGGTGATGACCGAAGCCTCGTCGGAGAGGATGTCCCCGAAGAGGTTGGAGGTGACGATCACGTCGAACTGGCCCGGGGATCGGACCAACTGCATGGCACAATTATCCACATACATATATGAAGTTTCAATATGGGGGTACTCCCGGGAGAGGGCCTGGGTCAGTTCTCGCCAGAGCCGGGAAGATTCAAGGACATTGGCCTTATCCACCATACAGAGTTTTTTCCGGCGGACCTCCGCGGCGGCATAGGCGATACGGAGGACCCGCTCGATCTCAACCTTGGAATAGGTTTCGGTATCAAAGGCGGAGTTTCCATCATCGCTCCGGCCCCGCTTGCCAAAGTAGATTCCCCCGGTCAGTTCCCGGACGATAAGGAGATCGAAGCCCCCCGTACCCGGGGGATTATCCGCGGCCAGAACCTCGTCCTTGAGGGGGCAGGCGGACCAGAGCTGGGGCAGCAGGGCTGCGGGCCGCAGGTTGGCGTAAACCCCAAGGCCCGCCCGGAGCCCCAGGAGGGCCCGTTCCGGCCGCAGGTTTCCCGGCAAGGTTTCCCATTTCGGCCCTCCCACGGCCCCCAAAAGCAGGGCATCGCATTGTTTGGCCGCCTCCAGAGTCTCCGGGGGCAGCGGCTCCCCGGTATGGTCAATGGCACAGCCTCCGGCTTCCAATTCAACGTAGTTAAACACATGGCCGAATTTATCCCCCGCCGCGTCCAGGACCTCCGTGGCCTGGGCAACCACATCAGGTCCTATCCCGTCGCCGGGAACCAGGGCAATCGAATAATTCACCGCTTTTCTCCTCGATTCAAGGTTGGGTTCCCCAAGAGTTTTGGGAATTTTATTAGTATAAAGTAAAAGGGGCTTGTAATCATTCCTATACAGATGTATAGTACTATTATGGATTTGGGAGAAAAAATCGCCATCTTGGCGGGGGCGGCAAAATACGACGCCTCCTGCGCTTCCTCCGGGAGCAGCGGCCGGGGTACCCGGTTCGGCTTTGCCGAACCCGCCGGGATATGCCATAGCTGGACCGAAGACGGCCGCTGCGTCAGCCTCCTCAAGGTCCTTTACTCCAATAGCTGCCGCTTCGACTGCGCCTACTGTGTAAACCGGGCCTCGGCGGACACCCGGCGGACCTCCTTTACCGTGGAGGAGCTGGTGGAACTTACCTGCCAATTTTACCGGCGGAACTATATTGAAGGGCTTTTCCTTTCCTCCGGGATCTTTGCCGATCCCGATATTGTTATGGAAAAACTCATCGAAACCGCGAAAAAACTGCGGACCGAGGCGGGATATGGGGGATACATCCACCTTAAGATCATCCCCGGGGCCGGGGAAAAACTGATCCGCCGGGCGGGGCTCTACGCGGACCGGTTAAGCGCCAACATTGAACTGCCCACCGACAAAAGCCTGCAGGCCCTGGCCCCGCAAAAATCCGGGAAGGTGATCCTGGGGGCCATGGAGGAGGTGGCCGAAACCGGGGCCCAGTTTGCGGAGGACCGGCGGCATAGCCGTTTTTTGCCCCAGGGTAAAACGGCCCCGCCGGTGTTTGCCCCGGCGGGACAGAGCACCCAGCTCATCGTGGGGGCCAGCGAAGAGGACGACCGGCAAATTATCTCCCTCTCCGGGGCGCTTTACCGCAAATTCTCCCTGCGCCGGGTCTACTATTCCGCCTTTGTCCCCCCGGGCGTTCCCGGCAGGGGGGGTATCCCGGACCCCCGGCTCCCGGATATTCCCGGCCCCCCCCTGGTTCGGGAACACCGGCTGTATCAGGCGGATTGGCTCCTCCGGTTTTACCACTTCCGGCCCGAGGAGATCCTGGATCAATCCACCCCGTTTCTGGACCCCCACCTGGACCCGAAAACCGTATGGGCCCTGAAAAATTTGGACCAATTCCCCCGGGAAATAAACACCGCGGACTACGAAGTCCTCCTGCGGGTGCCGGGGATTGGGGCAAAAAGCGCCCGGCGTATCCTGGAGGTCCGGCGATCCCGGTCCCTCTCCTTTGACGGCCTCAGGCGTCTGGGGGTGGTCATGAAACGGGCCAAGTATTTTATCACCCTTTCCGGTGCCTTTATGGACCGGCCCGACGATCCCCGCCGGATCCGCCGCTTTCTTTCGGACAGCGACGGCGCGGGGCTTCAGCTTCCTCTCTTTGAGTTTTAGGGGATCGGGCATAGGGAGGAGGAACAGGGATGACGGTAAGTTATGACGGGACCTTTGAGGGGCTCCTCACGATCCTCGCCGGGGTTTGCCGGGGGGCGCCCCTGCCGGACCGGATCTACCGGATCCTTCCCCGGGAAGCCCCGGATCAGGGGGATCTTTTTGGTTTTGGCGGGCTCCCCGAGGGGGACTTTTGCCCCAGTTCCGGGGAGGAGGCCGCGGCCCTGGCGGAAGCATTCTTTGAACTTTCCGCCGCAGCCTACGACAGTTTCCTCTGCGGCTGGATGAGCGAGCTTTCCCTCGAGGCGGAATGTATCCGCTTTGGCGGGAGGCTTTTTTCCGCGGCCCGTGCCGCGGCGGCAGGGGCCGGCACAGGGATGGACTCCCCGGAGGCGCGGCGCGGCGCGGAGCGGGCCGCCACCGACCGGGGCATACCCGCGGTGAGGACGGTGCTTGACGCGGCCTACAAGGTCAGACACGAGACGGACCGGCTCCTGGGGTTCCTCCGGTTCAGGTCCGATACCCGGGGAACCTATATGGCCCGCTGCGCCCCGGACCATTTTGTCCTTCCCCGGCTGGCCGGTCACTTTTCCCGCCGTTTCGGGGACGCCCCCTGGCTTATCATCGACGAAAAGCGGGGGCTTTGCCTTGTGGGGGACGGGAAGGGAGAGCCGCGCCTGTTGAGCCCGGCGGCGCTGCCCCGGGAAACCGCCTTTTTCCGCGGGGGGGAAGATCCCTGGGAGGAACTTTGGCGGACCTACCACGGCTCGATTAATAACCCCCTCCGGAAAAATCCCGGCCTGCAGCGGCAGTTTATGCCCGCCCGGTACTGGAAGTACCTCCCCGAAATGGGAAAGCCCCGGTAATTTGTAGCAGCCGCCTTCCCCTTAACGGGCCCGGCCCTCGGCGTCCACCGCCTCCTTTTCACGCCCTATGGCGCGGAAGATCTCCGCGGAACGCCGGTAGGCGGCCCGGGCCTCATCGCCCCGGGCGGCTTTTTGGTATACATCCCCCAGGGCAAGCCAGTCCATGCCCAGGCCGTAACTGTTTTCCGCCCGGCGGTCCAGGGCCAGGGCCTGGGAAAGGGCCTCTAGGGCAACGTCATAGCGGCCGGAAACGGAGCGGACCGAGGCGATGAGGTACCAGTCATAGGCGGCCAGCTCCAGATACCTATCCTTTTCATGGATGTCCAGGGCCCTGGTCAGGGCATTTTCCGCTTCGGTCCAGCGACGGAGTTCCTTTTCCGCAAGGCCGATGACGGTCCACCCCAGGGCGCTGTTGAGCTTATCCGACTTGAGCCGGGCCAAATCTTCGGTTACCGCCTTGATAACCTGCTCCGCCGTATCGCCGCCTTCGCCCAAAATCAGGGCGCTCCGGGCCATGTAGATCCGGCTGGCCGCGGCAAGCTCCCCCTCCCCGGCCCGTTCCGCCTCCGCCAGGGCGGCGTCCCAGAGGGCCCGGGCTTCTGCAATACGGCCCAGGGAAAAAAGGACATTCCCCTGGGAAAGCCACACCCGGATCAACAGGGGCGGCCGGTCGGTGCTGGCGGCCAGACGCCGGGCCTCCTCCAATAGGGTCAGGGCCCCCTCGTAATTCCCCCGGTCCGCCTCCCGGTTGGCCAGGTTAAGCTGGGTTTCGGTCTCATTCCGGAGGGTAAATAGCTCCGCCGGACGTTCCGGCGCCGAAGAACAGGCCCCCGGGGCAAAAACCGCCAGAGCAAAAAACAGGGCCATCCCCGGAAGGGGGCAACCGGTCCTTTTCTCACGCTTTTTTCCCATCATACTCCTCATGCTATTCCCCTTTAAAAGGATATATCCCGGGGATTGGTACCGTTGGTCTGAACTTCAACCGGGGGAGGCACCCCCTTCTTGAGGAGGGGGTTGTTCAACAGGGCGGTCAGCACATCTTCGGCGCTCTTAAGGACATCCCGCAGCTCGGAAACGACCCCGGGTACCTGGGAAGGCAAAATAGCGGTGGCCTTTTCCAGGTTCCCTAAGGTGCCTGATACGGATTTGAGGGAGGCCTCCAGATTGGTATACACCGCCCCTTCCGTATCAAGCACGGTGAAAACCAAACCCTCCGGTTCAATTAATTGGGCGGCGAGAATTTCCAAATCGCCGCTTATATTTTTAATATCCCGCAAAATGGGGTCCAGGCTCACGTTCACCAGTTCGTCTATCCCCCCCAGGGTGCGGCCCAGGGAGGTTTTATCGGTTCCGGCAAGGGCCTCGTTTACTTCCACCAACACCTCGTCCAGATCGTGTAAAATTACGTTAACCTCCGGGAGGAGCTCGGTATTGAACTGGCCTAAGACCCGGTCAATCTGGGCCAACAACTGGGTTATGCTGTCATCCCGGGCGGGGACCTGGGCCAGGCCCATTTTGATAAGATTCTGCCCCTGGGGGGAGTGTACCACCGGTACCAGGGACCCCTCTTCCAGCAGTTCCTCCCCAAGGCCGGAATAAAAAAGAAATTGATTGCCCAGGCCTATGGGACTGACCATCAGTTCCACCAGGGATCCCTGCTTAACCCGGCTGACATATTTATCGTAAATAGAAAAGGTTACCTCCACCTTGTCCTCATCGGTGAGGACAAAGGATTTTATGTTTCCTATGGGAAAACCCTTGTACTGAACCACCATATTATCCCCCAGTCCCGAGGCCGAATCCAAATAGGTCTTGAAAAGGTAGTCCTTGGCGAACCACCGCTGCTTGGATCCGAGCATAATGATCACGAAAACCAAGATGACCAGGGCGACAATAATAAGAAAACCCACTATTTGGTCCGCAAAACGTATCTTAAATTTCATGAGGCGATTCCCTTCTCCACAATCTGAGCCAAATTTTCATCTTCCACGATTTGTTCCCTCGTAAAGGTAA
The DNA here is from genome assembly GCF_046533115.1 of Treponema sp. TIM-1. Lineage (NCBI taxonomy): Bacteria > Pseudomonadati > Spirochaetota > Spirochaetia > Treponematales > Treponemataceae > Treponema > Treponema sp. TIM-1. The sequence goes on along the minus strand of NZ_JAJQRC010000027.1, from coordinate 26,458 downwards.
AAGCGAGCTCTCCCTCCTGGATCATGATAAGATAATCGGCAAGATTTTTGATGATCCTAAAATCATGGCTCACCAGGATGATGGTATTCCCCTCCTCCCGGCGGCGCTGCACGATCCTGATAAGACGCTGGGCCGCGCTGTCATCCAAGGATTCGGTCCATTCGTCCAGAAAAAGCAGGGTGGGCCGGCAGAGCATGGCCCGGGCAAAGGCAATAAGTTTTTGCTCCCCCATGGACAACATGGAGGGCCGCATATCCAGGGCCCTTTTATATCCCACCTCCGCGAGGACCTCGGCGATCCGTTTATCCCGGTCCTCTTTGGTCATCCGGGGAAAATGTACCCGCAAGGGAAGTTCCAGGATCTGATCCAGGTTTTGGTTTGCCCAGAGGGCCGAATCCTGAAATACCACCGCCCCTTCCTTACGAAAGGCCAGGTTTTCTTTCCGGCTCATGACGGAAATATTTTTTCCCCGGAAACAAACCTCCCCGCGGCTGGGAACCAAGAGCCCCGCGGAAAGTTTCAGCACCGTACTTTTGCCGCCCCCCGAGGGCCCTACCAGGGCCGTGGTTTTACCTTCCTCAAACCGGCAGGAAACGTTCCGAACCACCTTCACGTTTTGGGCAAAAAAAGAGGTGTTTTTTAACTCAATAATGCTGTCGGCCATGCGTAATTCCCCTTCGATCTCCTCCTAGATGAGAGACATATAGTAGAGGGCGGTCAGGACGATATCCAGGATGATGCACCCGGCAAAGGCGGCCCCCACCGCCTTGAGTCCCGCCACGGGGATCTCCGTACTGGCCCGTTCCACCTCAAACCCCCGGCTGATGGCCACAATGGCAATAATCATCCCAAAGCCCAGGCTTTTCATAATTGAAATAAGTATATCATGGATTGACAATATCTGAAGCAAATTATCAAAATAAATTACGGCCGGCATGGGATTAAACAACTGGGCGACCAGAAATGAACCGGCCAGGCCGAAAATGGAAAAATAAATGTTCAGCAAAAAAAGGGAAATGGTTACCCCCAAAAACCGGGGAACCGCCAGGTATTCGATGGGGTCAACGCCCACGGAAATGTAGGCTTCCACCTCGTGGGAGATAACCATGCCGGCAATTTCAGTGGCAATGGCCGTTGCCGACCGGGCTATGATGATAAAAGCCGCCAAAAGCGGGCCCAATTCCCGGGTGATGATGGTGATGAGCAGGGTATAGATGAGCCGTTCCTGGGAAAGTTTCGCCAAAAAAGGAATCCCGATGACATTAACCGCCGCCCCTATCCCAATCGCCAGGAGGGAGGAAATGCCCAGGGCCTCCACAAAGGTAAAGAGGATCTGCATAATCAGGATCTTAAAAGAAACCCTGCCCCGGAATAAAAAATATCCCACCCCCTTAAGGGTTCTGACAAAAAACCCAAAAGTATACAGGGGCTTGGTAAATAAAGAGATCAGTATATTCATACCCTAAATTTTATTATAATAGAATATTACCTGGTATTTGTCCATGTACAATACTTATAATGCTGGCTATACTTAAAAGGTTACTCGTTCAAAATTGAAGTTCTGAATTAGCCTGAGGGGAACGGCCTGGTTATGGGAAAAAGGATTCATTCACTGAGATTTGCCTTTATTTTAGTGTTGGGCATCGGTTTTATTATCTTTACCGCCGCCTTCATCATCCTCTCCCGGGGTATCGTCCTGGAGGCCTTATTCCGGTCGGAAAATGTTTATGTGGACCGGCAGGGCATAGCGGCCGCCGATATTTTTGAAAAGATAGAACAGGCCCTTAACCTGCTGGTTTTATTCCTGGTAGGCGGTTTGATCCTCCTGGTCCTGGTCGTCTACGGCATTATGGTCCGGTATTTTTTATCCCCCCTGGAGCGGCTTTCCCGGGATATTCACAAAATCACCAGCGGCAACCGGCTGGATACGGGGTCCTATTCATCCAGTAACGAATTTCAGATCCTCTGCTCCTCTATCAATAATATGCTGGAAAAACTCAACCAGTCATCGGTTTCTACCAATGTGTTTAAAAGTATCCTCAACAGCATAGGGGCCGACCTCTACGTTTCCGATCCCGAATCCTACGAGATCCTTTTTATCAACGATTCCATGAAGGCCCATTACGGTTTGGATGACCGGGTTATCGGGCAGACCTGTTGGAAGGTATTTTACCAGGGTTTTGAGGGGCCCTGCCCCTTCTGCCCCAATAAAAAACTCTCCGAAAATTCCGGCACGGTCGAGGTGTCGGAGGTATTCAACAATCTGACCAACCGGTACTATAAAAATACCGACTGCCTTATAGAGTGGGGTAAAAATAAATACGCCCATCTCCAGCACAGCGTGGATATAAGCGAATTGAAAGCCGCCGGGGCCACCCTCAAAAAACGGCTCCAGCAGCAGGAACTGATGTCCGCGATTTCCCAGACCTTTATCTCCTCCGAAAGCCAGGCTACCCTGCTCCACAATGCCCTCCTGATGATCGGCAGGTTTATGAACGTGGGTAAAACCGTCCTGCTCAAGCTCAATACCGCTGCCAACACCCTGGAATTTGAACACGAATGGTACAATGACGGCCAGGATCTGCCCCGTCTTTCAAAACAGTCCCTGCCCTTTAAGCCGGGGGAAATATTCTACGATACCTTTATCACCCAAGGGGACGTTTATCTGACCTGTAATAACGTAGATGAAAATCCCAAACTGGCCGCCCTCTACGCCTCCCAGGGGATAAAGGCCTTTATCAATGTTCCCATCTTTGTATACGGTCAATTTTGGGGAGTATTGGGTATTAACGACTGTCTTCTCAAACACGCCTGGGATGAAAGCGATATACAGACCCTCAGGCTTATCGCCAACGCCATCGCCGGGTTGATTATCCGGAACAATACCGAGGAACAGCTGGTGCGGATGTCCTCTATCGTGAACAGCTCCCCCCTATATATATCATATATTACCCCCTCGGGGCGGTTTGAATATTTTAATCAGGGAGTTTTAAGCAGCACCGGTTACAGCGCCGACGAACTTAAAACCCATGGCATATATCTCCTTTTTAATGAACATACCGGACAGCAGATCCGTAAAAAATTCATCCCCCAAATTTTAGAGCAGGGGACCTTTCAAGCGGAAATCCCCCTGATCCGGAAAGACGGGGAGATCCGGATCTTATCCCTGTCCGCCTTTACCACCGACGCGAAAAAAGACGGCATCGGGGTCATAGCTTCGGATATCACCGAAAAAAGGCAGCTGGAACGGGACCTTATCGCCGCCAAGGAACAGGCGGAACAATCAAACCTGGCAAAAAGTAATTTTCTCTCCCGGATGAGCCATGAAATGCGTACCCCCATGAACGCCATCATCGGCATGACCACCATCGCCCAATCCTCTCATGATCCTGAACGGAAGGAATATTGCCTTGCCAAGATCAACGAAGCTTCGAACCACCTCCTGGGGGTAATCAACGATATCCTGGATATGTCCAAAATTGAGGCGGGCAAATTTGAATTGTCTTATACGGAATTCAATTTTGAAAAAATGCTTCAGCGGATCACCAATGTGATGAACTTCAAATTTGATGAGAAGCATCAGAATTTTGTGGTCCGGGTCGCCCGGGATGTACCGGAAAGCATCATCGCCGACGAACAACGGCTCGCCCAGATCCTTACCAATCTGCTCTCCAACGCGGGAAAATTCACCCCTGAAAGCGGAACCATTATCCTCGCAATAAAAAAGCGAGCCAATGACGCTATCGACAACAATAAGCTCTGTACCCTGCATTTTGAGGTAACCGATACGGGCATAGGCATAGCCCCGGACCAGCAAAAAAGGCTTTTTTCGTTGTTTGAGCAAGCCGACGGCAGTATAGCCCGAAAGTACGGGGGAACCGGGCTGGGGCTTTCCATATCCAAAAGCCTGGTGGAACTTATGGGGGGTGAAATATGGGTGGAATCCGAATTGGAAAAGGGGGCTACCTTTTTCTTTGAGATTACCGTAGAACGGGGGACTTCCCAAAACAGCCGGGAGGGGCTCAAGGTCCAGATAAATTGGGAAAAAATCCATATCCTGGTGGTGGATGATTCCCCGGAGGTACTGGAATATTTTAAGGATTTTACCGAATCCAAGGGGATCCGCTGTTCCGTCGCTTCCGATGGAATCGAGGCGTATGACCTTATCAAAGCGGGCTACGATCAGGTGACGGGGGAGACGCCCTTTGATTTGGTTTTTGCGGATTGGCGTATGCCCCGGATGAACGGCATAGAATTAACCAAAAAGATCAAAGAGCAATTCGGGGAACATGTCGTGGTGATCATGATCTCCGCCGCCGAATGGGAAACCATTGAAACGGATGCCAAAAACGCGGGGGTGGACGGCTTTATCCCCAAGCCGCTTTTCCCCTCGCAAATAGTGGACTGTATCAGTACCCATTTGAATTTACAAAAATTCGTTACCGAAAAACCGGCGGAGGAATCCCCCGGGGACCGTATCTTTGAGGGCTTTACCCTGTTACTGGCCGAAGACGTAGAGATAAACCGGGAAATTGTGCTTACCCTTTTGGAGGACACCGGAATTACCATTGATTGCGCCGAAAACGGAATTGAGGCGCTTGCGATGTTTAAAGAAGCCCCCGCCAGGTACCAACTGATCCTGATGGATATCCACATGCCTGAAATGGATGGGTTTGAGGCCACCCGGCAGATCCGGGCCCTGGAGGTAAAAGAGGCAAAAACCGTTACCATCATGGCCATGACCGCCAATGTGTTCCGGGAGGATATCGAAAAATGCTTTGCCGCGGGGATGAACGATCACCTGGGAAAACCGATAGATATTGATGAACTGCTGGAAAAATTAAAAAAACACCTCCTGCGACCGGCCCATTAAGATCTGTGCGTAAAAGGGGCGGGTCCAAATGCGCTAAAATGAATTCGCCGGCAAAAGGGATAAACTGCTTATTTTCTTGTTGACACTACGTAATATTACGTGTATTTTTGATTAAGGATGAAGAATGACCAAGCGGGAGCTTGAAAAAATCCTAACCCAATCCGGATGGGTGATCACCCACGGTAAAGGACATGATATGGCGACAAACCCGCAAATGCCGGGAGTAAAGATCCCTATACCCCGGCATAGCGGTGACATCCCAAAAGGGACGGCAAAATCTATCCTAAAGGACGCAGGGCTGGAGTAGGCTCAAGTCGGACATAGGAGAAACGAATGAAGTATGTATATCCGGCAATTTTCACTCCCGAAGACGGGAATATCCTGGTCAGTGTCCCCGATTTACCGGGGCTTCACATGTTCGGAAGCAGTTTAGCGGAAGCCATCTATATGGCGCAGGATGCCATAGAAATGTGGTTGTGGGATGCGGAGAATAAGGGTGAGTTCATACCCCCGGCGTCCGGTCAAGGAGAAATCACCAAGCTCTGCAAATTTCCGGACCAGTTTGTGAATCTCGTTGCCGCCGATACTGACGAGTACCGGCGGCAAAATGATACGCGGGCTGTCAAAAAAACCCTGTCAATTCCTGCATGGCTTAACCATCAGGCGGAAAAGGCCAATGCGCCTTTTTCCCAGATATTACAGCAGGGTTTGAAGGAATATCTGCATATTGTCCAATGAAAAAGAGGCGGCTTAAACTTCATCCGACTCGGGACGGGCGGATTTGAACCGCCGATCTCTTGCTCCCAAAGCAAGCGCCTTAGCCTCTAGGCTACATCCCGAAAAACGTATCTACTTTCGAGGTATCATACATAAAAACAACGGGATGATCAATTCCGGCGGCAGGACATAAACCCGGTTTGATAGAGCAACGGGCTAATCGTCCTCGTCGTCGCCTCCTAGGGGGAACATATAAAGGTCCTGTATCTTAAAGGTCCGGTTTATGGAAAAGGAGCGGACGGATTTTAATTCGCTGGTAACCGGGATCTGAAAGAAATGATGCAGCGCCTCCATCCCCGGCGCATCAACCTTGATAGCGTATTTAAAGATCCGGTGTATATTTTCCCCCTCCGCGGGGATGGCTTCGGGCCAAAAGGTAAAGGTTCCTTTCGTGTTTTTTACCAGGGTATAGGGATTTTGCCAATTCTTATCCTTCATCCCTACCAATTGTCCATCCTGGTAGAGCTCTACCACAATATCCGCCAGGGGCTCAAAATTTATTCCGTTAAATAAGCGGCCGATGATGGTGGGGATATTAAATACAAGCCGGTCCGAGGGCTCATTATCGGCAACGGTATGGTCCCGGTGGCTGGAATAGGGCCGTTGATTATGGCTTACCCGCTTGAGTCCCTCGTGGATTAACGAAACAATATCCGCTTCCAGTTGCTGCCGCTCGATGGGTTCCTGTTCAACCCGGGCAACCCCGCGGTTTGATATGATGTAATAGGGACTGGCGCGGTTCAATACAAAACAAGCCGTATCAAGGCGGCACTGATTACAGGTACAAAGTCCATGAGGATTATCCCCCTTATCAATCTCATCAAAAATTTCATTAATTGCCCGAAAAACAACATCCTCAATTGTATTATGTACATCCATAAATTACCTCACCATCTATAACTGTAACCATTTTTTCTTTTTATGCAATATATCAAAAAGCCCTCCGGCGGATTTTATATCATTTTCATAACCCGGAGCTACAAAAATCCGGATAATCCTCAGAGTTTTTATAAACCCGTCCCCCCCCTGGGTCTTAAAGACACTGGAACTTTCGGAAAAATAATGGCCCTCATCGCGTACATACAGTCCGGTTTCAAAGGAAATCGGCTCGGGTAAATCAATAATAAGCTCCTCCGGAGGTACCGGTCTTCCGATAAGTTCCGAAAATTCCCGGGCAAGGGCCTGTTCATGGTAATAACGGCGTTCGATATCCAATAAACTCCGGTGAATCGACTCATCAAAGGGGAATTCCGCCGCCGACCCGTAAAGATACCCGTCCCGGACTTTTTCCGCCAGGGAAAAAAGGGGCACGGGCCGGCCGGCCATCAGGGTAAATAAACCCTGGTCATCCAGGTTGTAAAGCTCCTCCCGGGCAATAGCCCCCGCGTTAAGCCCGGCGAGGAGGGCCTTTTTTATCATCGCCGTGGCGGATCGAACCGACCGGTGCCAATAGACCGACCGGTACATCAGGTATTTTGAAAAAAGGATCGATTCCACGCTGGGGATTCCCCGGGAATCAATATCAAAACCCCGCTCCGGCTGGGGATGAAGCCGGCTGAAGATAAAATCCACATCCTGGGCCCCATAGGGTACCCCACAATACCGGGCGTCCCGGTTCAAATAGTCGAGTTTATCCGGATCCAGGGCCCCGGAAAGTAATTTCCGGTAAAAAACCAACTCCTGGTTCTTATGTGCCGGCAGCGCAACATCCACGACAGCGGCGGTAAAATAGGGGTCTCCCCCGGCATCGGCCACCAGGCTTTTTACCGGTTCCGACAGGATGATTTTACCGGTTAATTCCTCATGGGAGGCCAGGGGCAATTCCTTGAGAGAATGGGCGTAGGGAAAGTGTCCCAGATCGTGGAGCAGGGCGGCGCAGAGGAAGGACCGGCCCCCGGTAAAACTAAGCCACCGGTCCGCGCCCCGTTCGGCCAGGTTGAGGAGGAGCCGCCGGGCCAGGTGATACACCCCGATGGAATGGGCCGCCCGGGTATGGGTGGCGCCGGGATAGGTCCCATAGGCAGGCCCGAGTTGAAAGATCCGAAAGAGCCGCATAAAGGGGGCGGACTTGGTCAGGGCGGCTAATTGGGGGGTCAGATAAATATGACCCCAAAGTACGTCCCGGATGGGGTCGGTGAACCCCTCCCGAAGGGCCGCGTAAATGTCATTCCCCATGGCTATTTTCCTTTACTAAAATAGTAATAGTACCGGCCTCTCCTAGCCAGATACCCTTTGACCTTTTTTCCATAAGTATAGTATACTTTGTTGCATGAAAAGGCAAATGGTTGCTTTTATGGGTCTTCTTATCGGAGGCTCGTTATGTTTTTGGGGACCAGACTTTTCATTTTCCCAAAGCAATGATACAATTCCCGCAGCAGATATTCCCAGTGTTGGAACTATCCCTCCGGTTTTGCTGCGGCCCCAGCGGGGGGAAGCCCTTCGTTATCCCCGGGATGTACTCATCGGCGAATTGGGTCGGGGACAGGTAGCGGAGGATGCCTATGTTTTTGCCCGGAGTCTTATGGTAGCCCTGCTCTACAAAAATAGAAATTCCCGGCTCCTTACATCCCTGGGAAGCGCTTTTTGGGATGATTTTTTCAGGACCCTTGATCAGGTGAGTCCCCGTAAATACCATCTGGGCGGGGGCAAGGAAGAAGTCGACGGAAGCACTTCTTTTCTGTTCCGGTTTATCGGCAGCGGACAGGGAATAGCCGGGGAATTATACCTGCGAAAAGAAAACAACAACTGGTTTCTTGAAGAGATCATATTAGAAACGATAAAAGCTATAGGAGAAGGGGAAGAACCGTACAAATACGATTTTTCGCCCTATGAACGATTTTTTTAAGGGAAACTATGGCAACACCAATTAAAAGAATCGAAAAAGATTTTCTCCTCAAGACCATCTACGATGAAAAGCTGCCGATTAGATATTGGTATAACCGCACGGAATATGTGCTGACCGTAGATCGGCCGGTTAAAGACGCGCTTTATCTCAGGCCGGATCATCCCGTGGAAGGGCTTAGACTTAAAAAAAAGATGGACCTTATGTTTGACTACCGGGGCCGGTTTGTGAGCTTTTCCGTAAGGGTAAATACCATTAAGGACAATATTATCGTCACCGATGTGCCGGAAGTTCTCTTCAGAAATTTGGCCCGTTCCTACTCCCGGGTCAGCACCCCCCAGGACCTTCAGATTCAGCTCAATTTTTTGGGAGACCGATACGTCCTCAGTTATCCCAAGATATCCGAATATGAACCCGAGGGCTTGAGCGATTTTATGCAGCGGGTGGATATTAAAAACTTCTCGGGGCTGGTTATGCAATTAGCCCAATGGATTAAGAAAAACGCCAATGGATATAAACTGGTCCTTTTTAAGGACGTAAAACCCACCACCGTCGAAGAACGGCTCCTCGCCGAAACCGGAAAGGCCTTTTTCCTCCCTTCGACCCTGTCCAAACTGCCCCAGACCGATCCCTATCCAAAAAAAAGACTTATCACCGAGGAAATGTTCCTTCGTTATCTGGAAAGTACCGGGGTCGGAGAAAACCATCTGGAGGAAGCCCTCGACCGGTTTATCCGGGGAAAATACGAGGCCGGGATCCTTTCCGACGTCTGGATTCCTATACTTTTCCAGGAATACGTCATTGGGTATGTCCACGCCTGGATTAATAGCGAAGGAATGCCCCCCTTTAATTTTTCCATTGTAACGATCCTCTATCAATTTACCAGTGTTTTTGCCTTTTCTTTAAAAGTAAACGGATATTTTGAGACGGGTAAATTAAAAAACAAATCCATTGACGGCAAGGTCATTGATATCAGCGCGTCGGGCTTGCTTTTTGCCTATCCCCACTCACCGCTTTCCGCCGCCCTGCTGCCGGACAGTGAATTGGCGATCAAACTGAGCGTCCCCAACCGGACCATCCAGACCAATGCCAAGATAGTCCGGCAGTATAGAGATAATTCCATGGGCTATTTCGGCTGCCGTTTTTTGGATATGGCCCCGGAGGATATGCGGTTTCTCTTTGAATATATCTACGGTAAACCCCTGACGGATGCGGACGCCGCCTTTCTGGCCGGCGAAGTTTAGGGAGCCCCGGAACCGGGAAGGGGGATGTCGTCGTAACGGCCGGAATTGTTCCAATAGGTAAAGCCGGCATTTCCCGCGGCCCGAACCCCCGCTATTTCCCGGCGGACATAATCGGCGTTATAGTAGGTACGGTCATAGGCAACGTTGAGGAAAAAGGCCTGCACATAGGGCCGTACCACAATTTTGTTCCGGGCGATGCGGGCGGTCCGTTTGATACCCTGGTAATAGATCCGGTAGGGGCGGAGTTCCGCCGGGGCCTGGGCGAGAAAGTCCTGCTCAAAATGACTGGGGTAATACATGGGACAGATCACATCCACATAGGGAGCCAAAAGTTCCACTTCCTGCCCGGTTCGGGCCCCGGTCCGGTACCAGCCGTTGGCGCCGTAAATATCAATGGAAATGGGGGCATTGATCCGGGACCGGATATGGCGGAGGAAGGAGAGGATCGCGCTTTCCATATCCATCCCCTCTTCCCGCCAACGGTACCGGGCATTGCCAAGGTTAACCCCGTCGGTGGGAAACCGGATATAATCAAACTGAATTTCATCAAACCCCCGCTCATGGAGCTCCTGGGAGACGGCGGCGATATATTCCCAGACTTCTTCGGAATAGGGGTCCACCCAGCGTTCATCGTAGAAGGTTCGGACAATCTCATACTCAGGATCATCCGCCGGGAGGATCTGGACCAGGGGGTCCTGGTTTTCCGCCGGGGCCTGGCCGGGAGGGGGTTTTCGCTGCCGCCGGTCATAGTAACCGGTCCAGGGCCGGTTGGTTGGGGAATCCCAAACCGCGTATTTTCCCCCCGCCTTCCCGGCGAGTTCCGGGTCCTTAAAAACCACGATCCGGGCAACCGTATAAATTCCCCGGTCCTTCATGGTTTTAAGAAATTGATCGATATCCACGGGCCTGAAAACCCGGCCCTTCTCGGTAATCGCCGGGTTGCGGGGGGTAAACCGGAGACGCCCCCAATCATCCTTCATGTCCACCACCACCATGTTAAGCCCGCGGTTCTCTAGCAGATCCAGGTACGGGTTAAGGCTTTTCTCGTCCATGGTATGATTTACCGGCAGGTAGATCCCCTCCTTAGCCGACGCGGTATACGCATAGGAACCGCCGTTCCCGGCGGCCCCGTCTAAAAGCCAAAGTTCCGAGAGGGTAATAGGCTCATCATCGGGGTTATCCATAAAAAGACACTGGGGCTTGCCGCCGACAAGCCGGGGAAGGTCCGCGATGATCCGCTTGATATCCGGCCGCTGCCTTCCCTCCCGGGAGGGATCCCGGGGGAAGATTTCCATGACGGCCCCGTCCCGGATAAACCGGAGGGCCCTTTTTCCAGCGGAAAGGGAATCTACGGCGCCCTCCTCCGCAGGGTCGGACCAGAGGGGGAGGAAACGCTTCTCCGCCCAGTTTAAGCGGTATATACGGCGGCGGAAGGTCTGGGAAACATAGATCTCCCCGGGGGATGACTCCTCTTCCGGCAAAACCACGGCGATATCCGAAACTTCATCGGGGTTATTGGTGGTTTCCATTTTCTCAAGCCCGTCGCCCAGTTCCGTCCACTGGGCCCCGGTTTTGCCGGGGGTAATATAATAAATACCGTAAATACTATGGGAAAGAAACACCGTAAGTTCCGGGAGTTCCGCCACCGCCACCGCCTTAATTCCGTTGGAACGATAGGGGGGCGCCCCCAAACTCTCCCAACGGAGCCCCCCGTTCCGGGTAAGAAAAACCATATCCTTGGTGGCGCAGACCATAATATCCGGGTTCCCCGGATTATATTCCAGGTCCTTTATCTCCTGGATCAGGGGCATAAAAGATTTTTGCCCCCCTTCGTATACCTTGATGGTTTTTACCGGAAGCCCCTCGTTCCTGGTTTCCCAGTTCCACAGGTCCCGGGAAACCAGGACCCCCTGCTCTCCCAGGGCGGCCCAAAAAGAACCGGCCCGCAGGATTTTCCGCACCTCCAGACCGGTTCTGAGGGGGAAGACATTTCCGTGGGCGGTCAAACTGTATAAGCCCGTATCGGTCCCGATAAGCATGGCCCCCCCCGCCGGGAAGGTCTGGGCAAAAACCGGAAGGGGGCAATAAGCCCGGAAAAGGACAAAAAAAAGCGTTATTCCTTGGAAAAGCTTCTTCATATAAAAACTTTACCCCACATGCCAAGACTAGTACAGTACCGCCCCCATGATTATACTATGGATATGGGAAATAATGGGAACAGTCTTACCAAAATTTTCGGTATTTTAACCAGCGGTGGAGATTGTCCGGGGTTAAATGCCGCTATCCGCGGGGTATGCCGGGCGGCCTATGACCGGTACCATATGCAGGTCCTGGGGATTGCCAACGGGTACCGGGGGCTTATCGAGGGGGATGCCCGGTTCCTGACCCCCTGGGATTTTTCCGGGATCCTTACCCGGGGGGGAACCATCCTGGGGACAAGCCGGGAAAAACCCTTTAAATCCAAACCCGGCGACTACGACCATGCCCTGGAAGCGGATAAGGTGGAGGCCATCAAGGAAAATTACCGTAAGTTCAACCTGGATTGCCTCGTGGTCCTGGGGGGAAACGGGACCAATACCACCGGCTACCTTCTGGCCAAGGAGGGGCTTAATATCATCGGCCTTCCCAAAACCATAGACAACGACATCGTTGGTACGGATCGTACCTTCGGCTTCCATTCCGCCCTTTCCATCGCCACCGAGGCCATTGACCGGCTTCATTCCACGGCCCAAAGCCATAACCGGGTTATCGTGATCGAGCTTATGGGCCATAAAACCGGCTGGCTTTCCCTCTACGCCGGGGTGGCCGGGGGCGGGGATGTGATCCTGATCCCGGAAAAACCCTACGACATCAAGGCCATCGGCCGGCACCTGGAAAAACGCTTCCAAAGCGGCCGGGGCTTTTCCATTGTGGTGGCCGCCGAAGGGGCCCTCTCGGTGGAGGAGGCAAGGATGGATAAAAAGGAGCGGAAGAAATACCGGGAGCAGAACCCTTCCCTGGCGTATAAGGTGGCCCGGGAGATTGAGGCGGAGACGGGGATGGAAACCAGGGCCACGGTGCTCGGTTATGTACAGCGGGGGGGGATCCCCAGCGCCTCGGACCGGGTCCTGGCTACGAGCCTGGGGACCGCCGCGGCGGAACTCCTGGCCAAGGGGAAATACGGCAGGATGGCCGCCCTTTTGGGCAATGAGGTCGGCTCCATTGATTTAAGCATCCCCGCGGGCAAGGTCAAATACGTCCCGGAGGATCACTATATGATCGACACCGCCCTGGCGGTGGGGACCTGCATGGGGTAAGGTCCTTTGCAAAAGGATTACTTACCCATGTTATGCAGGAAGAATAGGATCAACCACGAACGACACGAACACCACGAACTTGTGCTTCGATATTCCGGCATTTAACCTGAATTCTCTTCTTTGTTCGTGGGAAAGCAGGAAAGAAGTACCGGTGAAAACGCAAATTTATCTTCGTTTCTGTTCGTGTGGTTCGTGTCGTTCGTGGTTAAATCTCTTTTGATATATCGGGTTATTTGGTAATAGCCGCCGTTTTTATCCGGTAAAGGGGTTATAAAACCGGCTGCCGTTGCGGAAGGTAACCCAGAACCCCAGGATAAAAAGGAGGAGGGCCGCGGCCGCAACCGCCCCGTCGGCTTTGGTAAAGGGCCGGTAGGAATACCAGGTCCTTTTGGGGTACTTTCCAAAGCTGCGGAGTTCCATGGCATGGCTTACCACATCGATCCGGTTCAGGGAAGAGAAGATCAGGGGGAGGAGGATCCGGGCGGCCCCGGTAAGGCGTTTTATCCAGGTGGTTTTCCGGGAAAGCTCTACACCCCGGGCCTGCTGGGACTGGGAAATGGCCTCGTAATCCCGCTGCACGTCGGGGATGTACCGCAGGGCGATGCTCACCGCATAGGCGATGGTATAGGGTACCCCGATACGGTTCAGGGAGGCGGCGAATTCGCTGGGGCTGGTGGTGACGATCAGCATTATGGCGGCGGGAATTAACGAAAGGTATTTCAAAAAAACATTGAATTCATAAAAAAGCTGTTCCGCCGTCAGGGTGTACCGGCCTATGCCCCGGGCTAACACATGCCGGGTATGGTAGATGGCCACCCCCTGTTCGGGGGCGAAGAGGTAGATCCCGGCCAGGTTAAGGAACATAAATAAAAAAAGCATCTTAAAAATAAAGGAAATGTCCCGTAATTTGATCCCCGAGAATTTGAAGAGGAGAAAGCCCAGGATGCACAGGCAGAGCATCACCCGGGTATCGTAACTCACCATCCCCAGGACGGACCAGAGCAAAAAAACGATGAATTTGACGGCCCCCGAAAGGGCGTGGACCGGCGAGGGCCGGTCGATATAGGCAAGCATAAACCGGCTCATCCCGGACCCCCCCGCCGCCGGCCTTCCCCCTGCTCGTACTGAATAAAATGCCGGACAAAACCCCGGGGGTCCGGAATACCTCCCCGCAGGGCTAGATCGTAGAGGGAGGTCCGTTTGAGGCTTGCCCGGGCGATAATTTCGTCATCGGTCAGGACCCCGGCGGGGGCGGCGTCGGCAATGACTCTCCCTTCGGAGAGGACCACCGCCTGGGAGGTGTATTCCAGCATCAGGTGCATGTCGTGGGTGATCAAAAGCAGGGTAAGGTTCTGTTCCCGGTTCAAGCGGCGCAGAAATTCCATGATCTCCGAATAATGGCGGTAGTCCTGCCCCGCGGTGGGTTCATCCAGGATGATCAGGGAAGGCCCCAGGACCAGGATCACCGCGATGGTCAGCCGCTTTTTTTGACCGTAGCTGAGGGCGCTCACCGGCCAGTTCCGGAAGGGGTACAGGCCGCAGATCCCCAGGGCTTCGTGGACCCGGTCCCGAATTTCCCCCTCCCCCACCCCCCGGGTCCGCAGGCCCAGGGCGGCCTCGTCATAGATCAGGGGAAAGGAGATCATCTGGTTGGGGTTCTGCATCACATAACCGATCCGCTCCGCCCGTTCCTTGATGGATAGTTCCCCCAGGTCTTTTCCGTTCAGGAGGATCCGGCCCGAAACCGGCTTAATAAAACCGCAGATGAGTTTTGCCAGGGTGGATTTTCCCGCCCCATTTTTTCCGATCAGGCTGGTACACCCGCCCCGTACCAGGGTAAAGGAGACGGATTGCAGCACCGGGCGGCCCGCCGGGGCTTCAGGATAATCAAAACCCAGGTCCCGTATTTCCAGGAGGGGGGGGCCGGCCTTTTCCGGCGGCTCCTCCCGAAGGCCCCGGTCCCATTCCCCCAGCGGCCGGGGATCAAACCTGAGGGAAGCCGGGGACTCAAGCCCCATCCCCGGGGCAATGGCGATGCCGGCATAGCGGAGGGCGCTGATGTAGAGGGGTTCCCGGATCCCGGTCTTCCGCAGCAGGTCCGCCGCCAAGAGCTCCCCCGGGGGGAGGTCCGCGATGATCCGGCCCCGGTCAATAACCACGATCCGATCCACCGGCCGGTGGAGGACATCCTCCAAACGGTGCTCTATGATGAGGATGGTTTTCCCCGTCTCCCGGTGAAGCTTATCGATAAGCTCCACCACCTCTTTCCCCGTGGCGGGATCGAGGTTTGCCAGGGGTTCATCAAAAAGGAGCAACTCCGTATCTTCCAACAGGACTCCCGCCAGGGAGACCCGCTGTTTTTGACCGCCCGAAAGATCCTGGGGGGATTTTTTCAGGTGGCCTTCCATATCAACCAATTTCGCCGCCTCCACCACCCGGCGGTGTATCTCGGCGGTGGGGACGCAATCGTTTTCCGCGGAAAACGCGATATCCTCCCCGGCGGTGAGCCCCACGAACTGACCGTCCGTATCCTGCAGGACGGTCCCCACCTTCTTGGAGATATCGAAGATATCCAGGGACCGGGCATCCTCCCCTAAAATGGTCAAGGAGCCCGTACCGCGGCCCGTAAAGGCATGGGGGATAAGACCGTTGATACAATGGGCCAGGGTCGATTTTCCCGACCCGGAAGGCCCCAGGATAAGGATCTTTTCCCCCCGGTGGACCGTCAAATTGATGTCGTATAAGGTCGGCTCCGCCTGGGCCTGGTATTGAAAGGTAAAATCCTTAAAAACCAGGACCGGTTCGGGGCTCCTGCCGCTCATTCAGACTTCAAACTGCCCGCCTTCACCTTGGTACGGGAATAGCCCAGGGCCAGAAGGGTCCCCAGGATCAGGACGACGGCGCTGTTAAGGCCCCCGGCCACCAGGCCCTGGAGAAAAACCTTTTCCGCCGGTTCCTTATATATCAGGATGTCCAGTGTTGGGGCAACAAAAGCCCAGGCCGCGATATTACTGAGGATCTGGATACCGTTGAAGATGATCGCCTCCTTTATACCGAACCGGCCTTCCTCAATCCGGTAAAATTTCCAAAACAAACCGATGAGCAGCCCGTAAATCGCATCGGCGATAACCCAACTCCACCATACCCCTCCCCAGGTCAGATCCGTCAGGGTATGACCGATAAAACCGATGAGGATCCCCGCAATGGGGCCAAAGATCGCTCCAAAGACCGTTAATATGGCAATTCCCAGGTTGAGGTTGGTATTAGGAACCCCCGAAGGAATCGCCAAAAAACGCATAAGCACGAAGAGGAGGGCCGCCCCGATCCCAATGGCCACGACGGTTCTGACGGAAATAAATCTGTTCGCCATAATAAAACTCCTTTGGGTCATGCTGCGTAACAAGCTATGCTTGTCTTTCAAATCTCCCGGTTCCCGACCATGGTTTTGAAACGCAGCCGTAGATTTTGTTGAAAAACCGGCGGTGGGGACGGTTTTTCCCCGGGGTATCTTCAATATAATAAATTTTGAAGACACCGCAATTAATAAAAGGATTCTATCCGAAATAATAAATTTATGCAAGATATATAATAAATTTATCGGAATACTAGGATATTATGATACCACCAGGAGGGAGAAGTTAGGAGGGAGTAGTGAGGAGTTAGATTATCTTTTCCGTTGGTGGCAAAATAATTGGACTATCCCGTAAATAAGCCGGCGGTCGCTTTCATTTAGCAAGCGGCTCTCCTCCGGTAATACCAGGGGTTCCCGGTCCTGAACCGCTTTTTCCCGGGAAATTTCTTCCCCGGTGACGAGATACTCCACGGAAACACCCAGGGCCCGGGCGATTTTGACGGCAATGTCCGCGGAGGGAATATGCCCCCGGACATTGAGGTAGTTGTCCAGGGTATGCCTGCTTACCCCCGATAATACGGCGAGTTCCTTTACCAGCATACCCCGGTAGCTGAGTTCAGCTTTAAGGTTCTCTCGAAATCCCATTTTTTGAGCATAATCTAAAACAGCATAAATCGATCTTGACATTATGCATATTAGCGGTATTATTGTATTATTTTATGCTGTTTAGCATTATTTAACGACGGATACTGCTGAACAGCCTGCAGAGCAATACCCCCGGCGGCGTATGTATAGGGAGTTGGATATCAAGGGCACGACCGGCTGCTTAGGGCCCGTGGTATTGCCATCCCAACACATAAATTTTTTACCAAGGAGATAGATGATGAAAAGGTTGTTTGCAGTGATGGTTGTTTTGGTCATGGTGAGCGCGGCGGTTTACTCCGCAGGTCCCTTCTTCGGCGCTAAATTGGGGGTGGGTATCGGTTTTCATGGAAATGGAAAGTATATAGACGATTCGATTGACGAGGCAAAAGCCGAAGTTCAATCATACGGCATCTCCCTTTCCGTGGATGAAAAATCCGGCGCCAGCTTTGTCCTGTCGCCCTATGGGGGCTATTATTTTACCGATAAACTCGCCGTCCAGGGAGAATTCAATTTTATGTTCGGCCAAAAAAAGACCTGGGAAATAACTATCCCCGGATATTCGACGGAAGAAATAGAGGGAAAATATTCTTCCCTGGATATTCCTCTGCTGATACGGTTTGATTTTATCACCAAACCGGCCCTGTTCGGCGCCCTGGCCGGCCCCTATCTTTCCATCCCCCTGGGGGACATTGAACTCTCATCCGACAGGTATAGCATTGATTTGGATTCAGATGGTGTCACCGACGGTATCGCCGTGGGACTATACGGAGGCTTCCCCATAGGACCGGGGCGGATTATCGGCGATGTCCGTTTTATCATAGATTTTAATCCCGTAAAGGTTAAAGAGAGCGGGGAAACTTTGGAAGTGCTTAAACGCCGGGGGATCAACATAACCGCCGGGTATGAAATTTTACTGGGCGGGAAAAAATAACGGCTGGGCGACTGTTTCAAAACTTCGGTTTTGAAACAGCCGCATAACTATTCTGAATTTTTGTTATAGGGGAGAAAAAATTCCAGGGAAGATCTTGAAAGATTTCTGAAATGTAATTGATTTAAAAACTCTTCAAACTGATCTTTGTTTTGATGTATTTCAAGATCGATGGACTGGGGATGAAGGGCCAAACAAACAAGAAAATAAGAAAAATACTCATTAAAATAAGCCTGAATGTATGGCTGGGGGATAGGACCGCCGATTTCGTCATATTCCAGGTGAAAAGGTTTCAGAACAGAAAACCAATAGAGCAGTACCGCGGCTTGCCGATCAACATACGGATTTTCTGACGGAATCTTAAAACCAAAATCAGCCCCGTCTATGACTATTTGTTCAAGATATTTTTGTTGCGCTTCGTCAATTTTGCCGCTCAAATCGTGTATTTTGGCGGTAATTCGGCGAAATCCGTAAATATCCCTGGAATAACGGGTAAGCACCGATAGTAATGCCGGGTAATCTATAAGGGGATGACATTTCTTGAATGAAGGATCCTGCTGCGCAAAGTTTTCATAAACAAGATTTGACATATCCTTAATTTTATTTACGACAGTAACCCTGTTTCTACGAATAAATTCGCCGTTTTTAAAGGTATATTGCACGGCCTTATTATGTTCATAGACTGCATCCTGAAAAAGCACAAAATAACAATCCATCGGATCAGGAAATAAGGCGTCGAATGAACCCATTATTGAAATTTACCCCTTTAAGGATTTGAGTATTTCTTGGGTGAGGGTATGCGCATAGGCATCAAGCGAATCATTCCTCGGTATGCAGGGAGATGATACGGCGGGGTTCGGATTATTCTTTGTCCGCTCATAAATATCCGCAGGAAAAAGATGCTCATCGTTTAAATCAACTTTAAGATCATTGAAATAGGTTGGTACTTGCACCGTCTGCCTTCTCTAATATGGGCCGAAAGCCCTTCCGCCATAGCGGACAGATAAAAAGGGTAACGAAAAATATCCCCCGCCCCCAGGTCAAGAGCCATAAAAGCTCTCTTTATACTAAAATATATCATATTTTTTCTTTTTTCAACTCCCATTTATGGCCGGTCCGTTCTTGTCTTGACCGAATCCCCCTTCCTCCCCTACTATAAAGTATGAATGCCGAAGAACTCCGATCCCTTTATATCCGGTTTTTTACTTCCCATGGGCATACCCAGATTGAGGGGAAATCCCTGATCCCCGAAAACGATCCCACCGTGCTTTTTACCACCGCCGGGATGCATCCCCTGGTCCCCTACCTTTTAGGGGAGGAACACCCCGCGGGGAAGCGGCTGGTGGATTACCAGAAGTGTATCCGCACCGGGGACATCGACTCCGTGGGGGATGCCAGCCATCTCACCTTTTTTGAAATGCTGGGGAACTGGTCCCTGGGGGATTATTTTAAGGAAGGGGCCATAGAGATGAGTTTCGAGTTCCTCACCTCCCCCCAGTGGCTGGGGATACCCCTGGAGAAAATCGGGGTAACGGTGTTTGAGGGGGAGGGAGCCATACCCCGGGACGATGAATCCGCCGCGGCCTGGAAGCGCTTAGGGGTTCCCGAAGACCGGATCCGGTACCGGCCCCGGGCCGATAACTGGTGGGGCCCCGCAGGGGTCACGGGACCCTGCGGACCGGACTCGGAGATGTTTATCGATATGGGGAAGGATCCCTGCGGGCCGGACTGCGGACCGGGCTGTTCCTGCGGGAAGTGGCTTGAGATCTGGAACGACGTGTTCATGCAGTACAATAAAAACGCCGCAGGGGAATATATCCCCCTGGCCCGGACCTGCGTGGACACGGGAATGGGTATAGAGCGGACCGTCACCATCCTGAACGGGAAAAAATCGGTGTATGATACGGAAATTTTCACCCCCCTTATCGAAGCCGTGGAAAAGGCCTCGGGCAGTGTCTATGGGACCGACGGGGACCGGGACCGGTCGATCCGGATCATCTGCGACCATGTGCGGTCCGCGGTTTTTATTTTGGGGGACCCCAAGGCGGTAAGCCCCTCCAATGTGGGGGCGGGGTATGTGCTGCGCCGGCTCGTCCGCCGGGCGGTACGGCACGGCCGCAAACTGGGGATGGCGGGGCCCCTTTCCTCTGTGGCCGCCGCGGTGATAAAAAAATTCGCCGGCCCCTACCCGGAACTTGCGGCGCAGCGGGATTTTATCATCACAGAGCTTGACCAGGAGGAGGAGAAATTCTTGGAAACCCTGCAAAAGGGGGAACATGAATTTGAAAAACTCCTCCCCAACCTCTTAAAGGACCCCCGGAAGATCATATCCGGCCGCCTGGCCTTTAAACTCTACGACACCTACGGCTTTCCCCTGGAACTTACCGAGGAACTGGCGGCGGAACAGGGGATGACCGTAAACCGGGCCGAATTCGACGAGGCCTTTAAAAAACACCAGGAACTTTCCCGGGCGGGGAGCGAACAGGTGTTTAAGGGGGGCCTGGGGGACCAGGGGGAAATGGCAACAAAATATCATACCGCCACCCACCTGTTACACAAGGCCCTCCGTATGGTTCTGGGGGATCATGTGGCCCAGAAGGGATCCAATATCACCGCGGAACGGATGCGCTTCGACTTTTCCCACGGGGCCCCCATGAGCGCCGACGAGCTTGCCCGGGTGGAGGCCATCGTAAACGAGCAGATCCAACGGGACCTTCCGGTTACCATGGCGGTGATGAGCCTGGACGAGGCGAAGGAAGCCGGGGCCATCGCCCTTTTTGGGGAAAAATACGAATCCCAGGTACGGGTCTATACCATGGGGGATTTTTCCAAAGAAGTCTGCGGCGGTCCCCATGTGGAGCATACCGGCGTCCTGGGGAACTTCAAAATACAAAAAGAGCAATCTTCCTCCGCCGGGGTCCGTCGGATCCGGGCGGTATTGGAATAGAAAAAAAGGTATTGCAAGGCTCGCCCGGGTTTTGAAATACCCTAAAAATTTGCCGGTTTTTGAAACCTATGCCGGTCTTGGTCATTTTAGTATAAGGGGTTGTTTCAACATACGGATGCTGAAACGGACTCCTTAGATTTAAGAGGAAAAGCGGACGCCCTAGGGAGGTCAAACCGTTTTTTCCAAAGGATGAGTATGAAACGTTTTTTATCTATTTGTCTGCTTTTTCTTTTAATCACGGGGATGGGGTTTGCCCAAACGGATTTACAAACCATCGCAACGGTCAATCTGGTTCGAAGTGAACCTATTATGGTCAAACAGCTGCGGACCGAAACCGAAAAAATTGAGGCCGGCCGGGCCCTCAGCAGCGAAGAAAAACGGAAACTGCGGCTGGAAATTCTGAATTTGATGATCGATGAGAAGCTTATCCTCCAGGCCGCCGAACAGGAACGGATCGCCGTGTCCGAAAACGAGCTTAATACCTATTTTCAGCAGATCCGATCCGGCATAAGCCAATCTTTGGGCAAGCGGCCCACGGACGCCGAATTTGCCTCCCTCATCAAAAGCCAGACCGGCATGGAACTTCCCGCGTACCGGGACCTGATCCGTAAACAACTTATCGCCCAGCAATATCTCCGTTTAAAACGACCGGGCCTGGAATCGTCGGTTAAGCCCCCGACGGACGCGGAGGTCCTGGACACCTATAATCTGTATAAAACCCAGTTTGTTCAGCCCGACACGGTACGGTTTTCCTATATCCAATTTCCCCTGGCAAGCGGGGCGACAGCGGCGGACAGAACCCGGGCCCGGGAAAACGCGGAGCGGCTGTTACGGGATATCGGCTCCAGTCCCGCCAAATTCGATGAGGCGGTTATCCGGGGACAAACCCAGGGGGCGGGGTATATTTCCGAAGAGGGAAGATACCTTCCCCGGAACCCCCAACTCCTGGATTCGGTGGGCGAGAACTTCCTTACCATAGCCTTTTCCCTGCCCCAGGGGGCGATCTCCGGGGTGATTGAGACCCCCCAGGGGTTTCTTATCATCAAGGTTACCGGAACCTATGAAATGAAAACCCTTTCCTTAAACGACGTGCTATTACAGCCCGGCCCCCCCATGACCGTTCGGGAACAAATCGCGGGAACCTTAACCCAGCGCCGTTTGCAGGAGGCCACCATGAAGGCCCAGGAAGAACTCATCGCCGAACTCCGGGCCAGAAGAAATGCGGTTACCATCCGCGAGAATTTTCTTCTGAGCTGGTAGCCATGGCATCCCGGAGGAAAGGCCGGATCCTTGCCTTCCAGGCCCTGTATTCCTGGGACGCCGTTTCGCCGGGGGAACCCTCTGTTTCCCCGGATCTGCTGGATTTTTCCTGGCTGGAAAAGGTTCCCGATAAGGAAATGTCGGACTTTTCCCGGCTTTTGGTGGTGGGAACCATAGAAAATAGCAATGCGGTGGATGCCATGATCCGATCCCACCTTAAAAATTGGGATTTTTCCCGGCTTAACCGGGTTGACCTCGCGGTACTCAGGATGAGTACCTATACCCTGATGTTTCAGGACGAGGTGCCCCCTTCCATCGTTATTGACGAAGCCATCGGGATCTCCAAAGAATTTGGAACCGACGATTCCTACCGCTTTATAAACGGGGTCCTGGATAGTATCCGGAAAACCCTCCAAAGCGAAAAAGCCGGCAGCGGCTCGCCGGAATAACCATGGCCCGCCGGAATTTCTTCCCGATGATCCTTTCGCTTAAAATCACCTGTATTCTGGGGGGCGTTTTTTCCCTGATCCTGCTGGGGGGAATATTTTTTTTCACCCTCCTGTGGGGGACCACGGCGGAAACCGGGAGGCCCCCCGGGGATTTTACCCGGAAGCTGGCGGAATTCGACCGTCTGGCGCAGATGCCGGAAACGGCGGTTCCGAAACGGCTCAATGCATTCCTCGACGACCTTGAAAAAAAGGCCCGTAGCGTGGAGTCCCACCTGTCGGTTCTCAAGCGCCGCAGAAGCCTCGCCCGGTATGCCGGCCTTCCGCCGGAGGTAACGGGGGCCTTTATCACCGCCTACGCCGAGGCGGCGGAGCGGATCAGCGGGGAATTTCCTTCCTCCGAACCCCTGGCGGCCCTGGCCGCCGAGGCCCTGTTCCTGGGGGATCCCCTGATCGCCGGAGAAACCGCGGAGACCCTGCAAAACCACCTGTCCCGAATCCGGAAAACCTCCCTCCTCCCCCTGGCGTTAAGCCTCCAAGTTCTGGCCGGAAAAATGGCGGATCCCCAAAGCGCCGGGGGTATCCCCGAGGCGGAGGCCCTTTTTGCCGCGATAATCCCCCTGGTTTCGGAAACGGAGCGGGAACAATTTTTGGTAAACCAGGGGATCCTCAGGCTGCTCGCGGGGGATACCCCGGGATGCGAGGCGATAATTAACGCCCTGATCGCATCCCCCCGGGAAAACGGCCGGGGTCTCCCGGGAATTGCCGGGCCCCCGGCCTCGGCGACCCTCCTTTTTGCGGCGGAATTTTTGTACGACTTTGGGGACCCCCTGCAAGGGGCAGAGCTTTTCTCCCGTTTTCCCGATGAAAAAAGCCTGGCCCGGCAGGCCGACGCCCTCTGGCTTTCGGGTCATGGCGATACCGCCCGGAATATCTGGCGCGCCCTGGCCTCCCCCCAAAACAGCTCCCAAGACCAGGCCCGGATATCCCGAAGCCTCTACAACCTGGCCTCCACCTCCACGGTTCCGGAGGAAAAAATCGCTTCCCTGGAACGGTTTTTTTCGGAGCAACCGCATGCCCCCGGTCCCGGCTTGACCTATGGGATCATCGGATATAGCCGGCTCCTGGACAGTCCCCAGGCCATAACCCTTCTTGAGGAACAGGACCTGACCGGTGAAGGGCTCTTTGATTTGGAGCTTTTCAAACGCCGGCGGGACCAGTGGCCGGTAGACCGGACCCTGGCGGAATTATGGCTGCTCCTGGACCGGCATCCCCGGGATGAACGGCTCTACCAATGGGGGGCGTATTATTTTGACCGGCAGCGGCAGTACGACGAGACCGCCGTGCTTATCCAAACCGCCCGGGAAAACCACCTGGAGGGCCCCTGGATAAAACTCAACCAGGGTCTACGTTTAACCCGGGAAGGCCGCCTGGATGAAGGGGAAGCCCTGCTCAGGGAGTTGTCCGGTCAGCTTTGGCAGGCGGACGCCACTATCGCCCGGATCCTTGAGGCCCGCCGATCCAATGCCGCGGCCCTGGGTTACTATGAGGCGGCATCCGCCGGGGTTAGGGACAAAAAAGACGCCGCCCGGATACAGTTATACCGCTCCCGCTGCCTGCGGGCCCTGGGCCGTTTTGAAGAAGCCCGCCAGGTCCTGGAGCGCGCCGGGAATTTGGACCCGGAGAATCTCAACATCCGGCTGGAACTCCGCCGCCCGGAGAACCAGGGGGGTTGAACCCGCGCAACACCCGATTGCAAAAGAGAAAGAGAAATTAACCACGAACGACACGAACATCACGAACTTTTGCTTCGATATTCCGGAATTTATACCTGAATTCTTTCCTTTGTTCGTGGGAAAGCAGGAAAGAACTATCGGTGAAAACGCCAATTTGTCTTTGTTTCTGTTCGTGTGGTTCGTGATGTTCGTGGTCAAAATCTCTCCTTGGGACCCTTGCATAACATGAGTTATTAATTGAAAAAATGCAAGCCTCTAGCGCGAGACGGGTAGATTTGAGAAAAACCGTGGCCGGCAAACGCCGGCAAAAGGGTCAAAAAAAAGGCCGCCCAAATAGTCATCCAAAACTTTTCGGGCAAGCCCTTAACCGGTCAGACCATGGATAACCGGGGGGCTTGTACCGCTTCCCCGGTTTCGTATGAACCGATTATTCGATAGCCGCGATAATATCCGACATTTTCAAGATAAGGTGTTCCACCCCGTCGATTTTTACCTGGGTTCCGGCGTATTTGTCATACATAACCTTTTGACCCGGCGCAACCTTGATCACATCTTTGTCATCACCAACTTCCACCACCGTGCCTGTCTGGGTTTTTTCCTGGGCAGTGTCGGGGATAATAATCCCCCCTGCGGTCTTGGCTTCGTTTTTTTCAAGTTTTACCATGACCCGGTCAGCCAAGGGTTTTACTTTCATAGGATACCTCCGTTGTATTAGATAATTATGGGATATTAGGATAAATAGAATATACGAAAAAACACCCCAATGGTCAAGAAAGAAGTGTTTTTTTCGGGGTAAAAGCTTATCTTTTACCCGGCTACCAGTCCCCCACACCGGTAGAGAGGATTTTGGGGGTATTTTTAAAATACCGGATTTTGAAATATTCCCCGAAATATGCCCTAATTTGACCCATATTTTGACTAAAATTATCAGAGTGTGTCATTTTGGACCTTTTTGATAAAAGGCAAGGCAGCCACGGGAATTTATGGCTTTTTTATGCCTTCTCTTTTTTTCCTTTTCTGCTAATTCCTTATCCTGTATAGAATTACGGTTTCAAAAATTTATCAAAAATATTCTCCCTTGGGCCATTCTTGGCACGGTTCTTGCTATATAATTTATAACAAAGGCTACAGGAGGTATATGTGGCGGTAACTAAAACTATTAATAATAAGACGACGGTTAAAAATTCAGGAACCGATGAAAATATTCTCTCCATGTATTTAAAAGAAATCAACCGGATCCCTCTTTTAACGAGAGAGGAAGAAGACACGGCGGCCCGGGCGGCGGCCAAGGGCAACCGGGTGGCCCGGGATAAGCTGGTAAATTCCAATCTGCGCTTTGTGGTTAATGTGGCAAAAAAATACCAGGGCCAGGGGCTTCCCCTTTCGGACCTGATCAGTGAAGGTAATATCGGCCTTTTAAACGCCATAGAACGATACGATGTGGATAAGGGGTATCACTTTATTTCCTATGCGGTATGGTGGATCCGTCAGGCTATCCTTAAGGCAATCTGCGAAAAATCCAGGATGATCCGGCTCCCCCTTAACCGGGCCAATGAATTGGTTCAGATTGAAAAGGCCCGAAAAATGGTCCAGTCCGACAGCAACCTTGACGCGGAAATAAACGAAGTCGCCCGGCTCCTGGATATGGATGTGGGTCAGGTGTCGGATCTGATCAACATCAGCCGGGACTTGGTATCCCTGGAAAATCCCATTTACACCGAGAAGGATTCTTCGATACTGGGAGATTTTATCGAGGATGAAAATTACGTTTCCCCGGATGAACATGCGGTTAAGGTGACCCTGCAAAAGGACATTGAAACGGTATTGAAGACGTTGAACAAAAAAGAGGCGGATATTATCCGGTTCCGGTTCGGCCTGGGAAACAGCCTCCCCATGTCCCTCAAGGAAATCGGCGACCGTTTCAACCTTACCAAAGAGCGGATCCGGCAGATCGAAAAAAAGGCCCTCAAGCGGCTTCAGCATCCTTCCCGGCAGCGGTATTTGGAGGCGTATGTAGCATAAGGACCCGCGCAGAAACAACATGACCGAATGGTCATGTTGTTTCTTTATTGCGTAAGCAATTAGAATAAAATGCCCTGCATTTTATTCTTG